>JAAEMV010000214.1 GCA_024225195.1 Planctomycetaceae bacterium
AGCGCCTCATATGCGGTTCCTGTTCGTCGGGCCGGAACTTTGCCTACAGCTGCCTTCAGATTCACGGGTCACCCCGGACACCCTTGCTGTTCAGCTAACGGTTCCCGTCATCAGGGTCCGTAGAGGACTAACGCTCAAAAAACCGAGCGCGCACCTCAAAGTCACCACCAGGCCACCACAGCCCGGTGATTGGCGCTTGCGCGCCAGTGCGCCATGCCTGGCGCACGCGAATTAGACGACAAGGTGGCACCTAATCGTCCGGTTACGATAACTGGGAATTATGAGTATCAGAGCGCCTGCCAGAATCACCACTCCTCCGCCCTATAAACCGCCCTCAAAAATTGAACACTCCATCTTTGCTCAAAGATTAAAGTGCTGCGCTAACCTGTTGAACTTACCACGCATTCTTACTGTTCGTAACAACAATTTATTACCGAGCATTTCCTCACAGGCGGCTATTGACCATCGGTTGTGATATTGCGAATCGAATGGCGGCAGAGCTGACGGAGCATTTATCTGCCATGTTAGTTCAGATGACCAAAGCTTTCACATTTGCGAATTTTCGCACATTTAAATGCACCCAGCCAATTTAGTCCGCAAACTTATCGGTAAAATCCTCTAGCCAAGTTTGCGCCATGACTGAAAATGGAGCTTCCGGTCCGGTCATCTTTTTCAACGCGTCCAACAGACTTTGGCGATGTTCAGTTAGAGTTTGGATTGCGGATTCAATCAATATCTGACCTTCGCCATCTGTTGCCGTAACCTGCTTAAGGTTTTTGATCAAACTCGAACTGCTGATAGTCATGTCACCAAGAAACTCTAACTGGTAGAGAATACGCGTGCGTTCCTGCAAAACGGCTAGCCGGTTTAACCCGTACACCTGTATGGACACCGCCCCACGCGCACTTATTCCGGCCTCGCGAGCTTTCCTTTCAACCTCCATGGGATCTTCAACTAATTCGGGCAAAGCGTCGTGGCCTTCATCACCATCACTTGTGCGTGCGAAGACCACACCGATATGTTCGCCGTTCGGGTCTATATAGAACCTTAGATGATCGTTTGGAATGTCCGCACATGGGTTAAGCAACAAGGCATCCTCACCATCGAGATCACTAGTACGTGCGCGTTCCTGTCGCTCCATGACACGATTGCCGGAAATTGGGAAAACTGAATTCTTTCCGGTTTTAATCCGTGATAGATCACCGGTGTCGACTGCAGAAGCTAGAGCTCGAAGGCTAGACATATGCCCAGGCGTGGGTTGATAGCGGCGCCTGTTGCAATCTAGACAGCTAGGTAACAAGTTGTCCCAACTGGCGGCCAGCCACCAATATCCTTTATGGTCTGTGACGCCGTCGACTTCACCCTTTGGACGAAAGTGTTCGATATCCACTGGTCCGCTTACATCATATCGGCTTTCACAATAGGCACATTTGCCATGAAACAGTTGCTCCAATGCGTGGCGGACATCCGAACGCTTGTAGGCACGAAACGTAAAGCCTGACACTTTACCATTCACTCTGACCTGTTCAGCTGCACGTGCAATTTCCTTCGCACCCGGGCTGTCAATTCCAATTAATCCTTGTGGCGGATTGACATCACTTCGATCAACATGGCGCATGTCAAATTCCATTTAGGATTCGGACAATTTCGTCCTTAGCATCCCTGTCCAGTTGTCTGATTTCATTCGCTTGAGTTGATCTTCGATCAATGACATACCTTTGCACCGCGTTCAGAACAAGCTGCTCGACCTGAGTCGCGCCCAACGGCAATGCCGACGACACGATTCCCCTAAGTTTCTTGCGGATCTCATTAGCTTCATCAGTTTCATCGCGAGCTAATAGGTCACCCATCTCAGCGATCGACTTACCAGTTATGGGATCTTCGGTCGAGAACATACCAAAAAGATCCGACGTTAGAAGTTGATCAAGTGTCAAGTTTCCAAGTGTTGGAAAATCTATCAATTGCTCAACATGCTCTGGTAATGATCCAAGACCAACTTGTTTGACATCCCGGCGCAGACGGCGCAAAACCCTTACTTGGCTGCCCTGAAGTCCACGCAAACAAAGTGGGTCGTGGGTCGTCACGATAAAAATTACGTTGGGCAAAGCACGACGTAATCCATGTAGTATCTGCATCTTCCACAGCGGATGTAGGTGCGCTTCGATTTCGTCGATAAGAACTATTGCCTTCGCCTCCGATAGCACGGTGCTATGACCATCTCGCTCCTTCAGCATCCAGCGCATGATATCGCAGACCATTCCGATCACGGCGCGATAACCCGAGGATACATCCCGGAATGGCGTGCGGACGATGGTACTATCGCCACTAGTACTTCGTTCTTCACGCAAGATGTAGCAACGCCCATTTTCCCGATCGGCCTCTATGGTACTGTACTTTGCACCCGAAGCAGATATAACACTGCGCAATACTCGAGCCACTTCCTCAAAATCTCCAGGGCTGTTTAGTCCCGACATCCATTTTTCGGGGTTAGGCAGCACGTATTGCGCGTCAAACAACGTTCGCAACCGGGCCGAGGGGCGTTGCCGTTTGTCGGCATTCAGAAATAAACGAAACGCTCCATAGGCATAGACTGGAAGGCGCGGTGGAATTTCTCCTCTCACCACTTCAGTCATGCCGGCCTCGGTGATTTTCAACATCACTTGCGGGTCTTGATCTTCGGGTACATTTCCTTTGTCTTCGACCTTGCTGTCTCGGTGATCGTAGTAGGCAAGAATACTTGCCTCATGGCGTTTTTCCGAGATTTGCCCGCCCATAAGTTCTGGCTTCAGAATGAAGCGCTCCGTGCGCAATCTAAGATCATCTCTCACCTCATCTGTTGTCAGCGCTAGCGCAAGTGCTTCGAGAATAGAGCTTTTCCCAGCAGCATTCTCACCAAGGATCAGCATTGCTGCTCCGCTGCCTTTGGGTCTAGAAGGGTCGAGTGTCGGCAGCCCGATTTCGATGTCTTCAAGCGCCTTGAAATTATTGATCTTGATAGAGCGCGGCGCCGAACCCACTGCTCCAGAAGTCACACGTTGCTTTCGCTCTTTCACTTGAATCGGGGCAGTCTGAAGGCTCTTTGCTGCAAGTCCAAGCTTTTGTGAGAAGCCTTCCGCCTGTATAACTTCAGTATAGTATCGCCAGATCCGCGACACAGATAACGTTGGACGGCCTCCACCCCCACCTCCGATGCGCAAAGCAATCTGGTACAAAAGCAGAAACCAGACACCTCCGAATTCCATAGCGGGGAAATCGAAGAGCTTGTCCCTAGTTTCCGCGATTGGTGCGGAGTCCGCTAAGAGTGACAGACGCTCGTCAAATGCAGCCTTGCGTCGAGCGACTAATTCAGGTTGGTTTAAATTAAACTGCTCAATTGTCTCGTCACCACGTTGGGATAGGCCCTGTAACAATTGCCCATCTGGCAACGGCATCAGGAACTTTCGTAGATCATCCTTTCCACAAGGATCAACCAAAATGGGGCGATCGTGATTCCAACCAACAAATTTGCCTGTCGGGCGTTCTTCATACTCGACAATGGCCTCCACCGTAGGCAACGAACAGCGCTTGCCGTAAACTGGAAAATGAGACGCATTGGTTGGGTTGCATTTTTTGCAAATCGGATAGAGATTATCCCAGTCATTAGCCAACCAAGTGTAATAAAGATGCCTTCTATCGGCATACTCTTTTGGGGCGTCGTCGGGTGGTCCAGCATTCACATACGGTCGGAAACGATGCACTCTGGGAGATGATGTATTTGATTCGCAAAAAGCGCATCGCCCCCTAAACAATTGCATCAGACTGCGAACCACTTCCTTGTCTTCTAAACGTAGGCGAATTTCGTCGGCCGAGACATTTGTCTGCGCTGACTTGCTCCTATCCATCTCAAATATTTGCCGTAGTTCCTGACGCGAGGCAGCTGTTCGATCGTTTGATAGGGATGCAGGGGCAGGGATAGTTTCACGCTTATATTGCTGCATTGTCTTCTTCTTGATTTGTCAAAGGTATTTCACGCAAGAGGTTCAAAACCTAATGAAATTTGTGGATATAGGCGCCAGGGTTTGCTCAGCCGAACAGTTCGGGCGCCCATTTTTGGATCCGAGCTTCGCAGAGCGCTCCAGCATGACGCATCAACACAGTAATTTCCGCATCATTGAGCTTCTTAAGATTGGTTCCAATACCAGAGGCAAAATCAGCATCCCCAGAATTAATCTCGCCTTTTTTGCTATCGATAGAAAACCAAAGCGGAACCGGTCCTCGATCCGCGGCATATGCCAACTCCATGCGTTGGAATTGAAGCCCTCGGACTTGCTCCATCAAGATACTTATTGCTTCAATTAGAACCTTTGAACCGGACTTTGTTGGTGCTTGATTGATCTCAAATGGCTTACCACCATCGCTGACAAGCGCATAGTCCAGTTGATTGCGATCCAACCGCATTAGTGGGTTCACACCCAAATTGTCATAGACACCGCCATCTGTAAGAGTCATATATTCGGTTTCTCCGTTCGGGAAATCAGACTCGGAAACCACGAGTGGGGGGAAGACCGGTGGGAACGCAGAAGAAGCCGCAACGGCGTTGCTGATCTTCTGGTTTGAGGCACTAGTCTGACCCAATTCGTGTTCTCCCATTTCCTCTGGTCGCCCTCCACCAGCTACATAAAAAAACATGTTGCCCGTAGAGAGGTTGGTGGAATTCAGGTATATCCGAGGACCATTCGATAAACTATCCATTGTAGCATCATGGAAAAGGTGTTTGTCATATGACGTGGCTAAAGCGTCCAGCCTTGTACCAAATGGATTCAAAGCCCCGCCAATGAAAGATGAAACGGCAATTGATCTTGTGCGGAGGTAGGCTTCGAGTTTATCAAGAACATCGGAGCTATTCCAGTTCGAGCACAGAAATGCACCTGCGATACTGCCGCCACTCACACACGAAAACAAATCAATCTTATCAAGGAGACCAAATTCTTTGAGTTTCCGAAACGTGCCTAAATGATAAGCCGCCGCACGAAACCCACCTCCGGAGAGCGCCAAGCCTATCCTCTTCTCTTCCCCATCAATATTTACGCTCATTTCTCATCCCTCTCTTTGGTTCAGTAACCGCTCTCTTGATACCTCAGACACAAATCGCGATTGCCTATGCCTAGCGTTGCAGAGAGAATGCCCATTGCCTCTGCGGAAGATTAGACAAGCTGGCTAGCACCGGATCTTCTGATCTCGGTTCAATTCTGTTCGCAGGCCAAGCGTTCACCTTTCCGCCATTTTGCTGGCTCAATGAATTTACCCTGCCAGATGCCACGTTTCTTGTCTTTGGCCTCCTGCTGGATAGCCAGATACTCGGCCTTCTGATCATCGTCTAGAAAGCTCTCGTAGACGATCGCATGCCCCAGACGAACCATCTCCAAGTTAATATTTAGCTGGTTCAAAAAGATTGTAGCCACCGGTCGACCGTAAGTCGACTCCCCGGTGAAGCGGTAGGTTGCTTCATCTGTAAGCAACCCAGACAGCACCCATTTGGACCGCTGGCCGCACTTGTAACATACACCATTGGCGCGTTCGCAGAGTTGCGCCTTCTCGGGTGCATCAATGCCATACATCCGAATTTCGATCAGCGGAGTGTCGCCGTCATCAATTTCCTCCGCTTCAACGCCCTCAAGGTACGCGACATATGGATCTGCCAATGCCGACGATGCCAACAACACCAATGCGGCCAAAACAATAGCCAATTTGTCAATCATATGAATTCCTCCCCTTAAAACAGAATGTCACATTGTTATGGTCGGGCGCGACAAGTCTTAAGGTCGACAACTTTAGGCAAACGTTAGCATCTAGTTCGAAATGGATAAGCCAAGTCGGCTTCAGTTAGTCCGCCTCGAATGTGACCTCGATAAACTCAACTTCACCCAACATATCCTTTTGTCCTTTGCCCTTGGATTGCATATCCGTCCGTATGGGCTGTGGCTTGTCGAGCCATCCCTTGTCACCTACCTCTCGCGGTGACGGCTTCTTGGAATACGTCTTCATCACGGAGTAGTTGAATATTCCATCCTCCGGATCAAAATTGACATCCGTCGACCTGAAATCCGTCAAGTACGATCGGGTATTGCTGACCCGTTTCCCAATCTCAGCCAACAATTCTCCATCCGGAATCGTGTCGTATTGTTTTCGCTTTGTTGAAACGAGGCATTGCGCAGTTGGCGTTTTACCAAGACCGGGCAGCGGCAAAATTGCATTGAAAATTTTATTGACCTCGTTGGTTTCATCAGCATGCCTGTTCCAAGGCGTCGAATTATGACTGCCGTGATGTCCGGCTTTCAGAAAATCCACGGGCTGAGACAGGTGCTCTTTCCGCACATGCCACATAACATTCCAACTGCCATTTTTCTTGCCCTCCCGATATTCATCTTCCCATTCGGCATCGCCGACAAATAGTAATCTTTTCGATTTCCACTCAATCAGAAGCACTGCGCTGACGTTGTTCTGGATTTTGGAATCATCGACCGCAAATGCCAGCCCGTTGGATAACATCCGGGATTGCAAAGTTTGAAAATCGTCTGTGCTGATATTGATAGGTCCGGATTTCTTGATGGGTGCTGCAAGACTGCGAAAATGGTCAGCGCCCCCTTGCAACCCTCGCAGGGCGTTATCTAGCTCTTTACCAAGGTAGTAGCCGTCAATGTCCTTTTCTGGCGCAAGAATTGTTATTTCCGTATCCGCGATCGAAACGTCAAGATCGGCGGACGTCATGCCTGCGTATACGTACTTGGGTTCGATTCCGTTTTTCTGTGGCAAGCTTACGGTCAATGCGTCTGTGGCACCCTTGTTATTGATCCCATAAAGCGCAACCAAATCTGCAAATTCGGGACTAAACGCAGCCCCGGAAGCGGCCAGACTGTTCATCGCTGTAGCGGCAATGTCGTGAAGGGCCATGGTTTTTTTTGCTTGGCTATGGGTCTTGTCCATTGCCGCGGTGATCCAGATGTTGCCGATTTCAATTTTTTTGAAAAACTTGGGGTTGAACCCCTTGATGTGATCCTCGTGGCGATGCGTAACCACAATCGCGTCAAGACGTTTTTTCCCGGCTTTGGCACCCGCAGGAAGCTCATGTTCTGCCATATGGGCAATCGCCCGTTTCATGACGCCAGATTTCGCGCTTTCCTTGGAGCCGCAATCAATCAGCATATGAAAATCATCCGTGCCGTTTGGAATCCGGACATAAAAACAATCGCCGCAGCCGACGTTGTAGCCTCGAATTAGGAGCTCACTTCCCATTGCCGGCCTCCCTGGTAATGGTCGTGGTCTTCACCGGACAAACTCATGTGCGGCGACCGCTCAAATCGCAATATACCGTCTTGTTCGCGTACAGTGACAGGTGGAACATAGGCGCCAAGCAGGCCCTTCGCGCTGCCAAGCACGGCACCGACCTGCCCGGATTTTATCCGATGTGCGACATTTTCCAATAGCGCATCACGCCGCTTTTTCCCTGCAATGATTTCCTCTTTCCAAGCCTTGTTTCGTCCACCTTGAGTGCCGGGTTTCCGCGTCCAAGATAAAACTGTTCCATTTTCATCGAAAACAATCGTTCCGCCGCAAAGCATAGTTGTGGATCGCCCTTCAAACTCGCCAAACTCCAGGCCCTCTAGCGGAATATTTTCGCGCCAGAGATACTCCAGAATTATTTGCCGGGGCATGCGCCGTGCCTCCCGTGTCAACTTCTGGGAATCGTAAAGGTCAGCCACAAAGACGTCTTGGTCCGCAGGGATCAAAAGCGCATCCCTGTTGTCATTCAAGAACCGATAGGCACCTGCGCGGGATCGCGAGATATTGTCGATGCCGTGAAATATATCAAGGCGCAGGCGAGCATAGACATAACGTGGTTCGCGCATGGTCGCTGCGTGTTTTTCATTCAGAATCTCGCGCTTTACAAAAACCTTCAGCATCGTCTCGATATAGCCATGCGGATCGGTTGGGTTTGCCAATTCCTCAGCGCGCAGGACAGCCAACGCATAGTCCTCAAATGTGACGTCTGCGGGGGGCAACAAGTCGAGAGGCTGGATCGCCACGCGCTGCATACGCTGGATCGCGTACCAATATGCTTTTGCCGCAGTGGTTTTTGGGTTTTCCATATAATGTTCAGACAGTTTCAGAAGGATTTCGTACATAGCGCCAGTCATCACCTCGGACAACGCATGCGGACCAGAGTCGATTCTATCCGACATTTTCAGGTCGTTATCTGCCGTTCGCAGATAATCATTATCGCTCGCTGCTTTACCAAACTCCTCGGCGATCCCGGACAGTTGATTCGCTTTTGAAAGGTCGCCATCTGTGCTTTCAACCAGTTTGCCGCGGAATTTATTATTACGAAGGATCAGCAGGATCGCCGTCAAATCCCCCATAAACTCATGAAACGCACCGGTTTCGTCCAGGCTGCTTT
Organism: Planctomycetaceae bacterium; assembly: GCA_024225195.1. Taxonomy (GTDB): domain Bacteria; phylum Planctomycetota; class Planctomycetia; order Pirellulales; family Pirellulaceae; genus Mariniblastus. The sequence goes on from JAAEMV010000214.1 coordinate 8,435, forward strand.
CAATGAAATAGGGCCTGACGCCGTCAAGCACTGCATGGCCAAATTCGTGGTTTATGATGTCGGTTGAAAGGCAGGTATAGACTCGCTTCCCGTCATCATTGTCGAAATAGTAGAATTGCAGTGACTTGCTTTTACGGTCGTAAAAGGCATTTTTGCCGTGTCCTGCGTGTGGCACTACGATCAGTCGATTTCCCTCGAAGCCAAAAGGAATGGGTCGGCCAAGGCCCTGACCTTGTTCGAAAAAAGTTAAAGCCCTTTGAAGAACAGCCCAAACGTTCACCTGATGAAACTGTAAGGATTTCGTATTCTTTTCGTCTAAAATTTTGCCATCTGGATCAAAAAACGCTTCTTTTTTCGGATCCCATATCGCCATTGGGGCAATATGACCAGTATCCCCATTATAATCTACGATAGCGAACCGGGCGCTGGTCGGACCATCCGAAAATCCCGGTTCCCGGCGTACCATAAGGTCCTTATCAAAACCGAATTTCGGATCTTTTCGCGCAACCAAAGGATCTTGCAGATAGACCGTAAACGGGATCAGAAGACCAAGTTCTTGTTTAACCGCACTATTCAGATATTGAGACGCAGCATATAATTTTTGCCTCGTCTTCTCTGTTGTTTTGCGTCGAATCCCCATCAGCGAACCCCTTACAAAATTAGGTTTGCAAAAAAATAAACACAACCGGACCAGCCTTCACAAAGAACCCAGTCCAAACTCCAACCACACGATCCGTGTTCAAGTCTTGAGCAGCTAGATTCGCCTAAATTAAAGGGGGATCCCAAACTAATCAAATGCCTGTTAAAGTTACTTCCAAAGTTGCCACCAGGCATTTGAGAATACGCTGATATACAACATTCAAATTCCAACCATTAGGAAACAGCAATGCACAGTTTAGGTTCGCTCCCCGCGAAGAATAGGGCCGCATTATTCAATTTCGTTGTTATCAGTATGGTATATATACTAAGTTGGAACTTTTGTGAAGGATTTTGAGAAAGTGCAATTCTCCAAGACCGATTTCATACACTACCTGAAGTGCCCAAAGTCGCTTTGGCTACTAAAACACAAACCCAATATCTATCCGTACGGTGAGTTTTCAGATTACGCAAAAAAAATTTCAGCTGAAGGTTATGAAGTTGAAAAATACGCCCAAACACTACTGAGCGCCCAACCTGACGCGGACACCTATTCCTTCCAGTCTATCTTCCAAACGGAGCGGGGCCTCTATGCAAGAGCGGACGTGACCCGTGACAACGGCGATGGGACCATCAACATCTATGAGATTAAATCTTCAACCAGCGTGAAGAGAGGCTCACAGCACAATCAGATTAAGGATGCAGCGTTTCAGAAAATAGCTGCCATAGAGGCTGGAGCAAAAGTTGCCAGTATATTCATCGTGCACCTGAACAAACACTATGTGCGAGAATGTGAGATTATTCCGCAAGAGTTGCTGGTAATTGAAGATGTGACAAGTGAAGTGGCTGATGTCGAAGCTGAAACCCGAACAGAGATCGAACAAGCAATGGCTATCTTGGGCCAACAAGAAATCGATGAGAACTCGTGTACTTGCCTAACTCTAACCAAGTCGAACCATTGTGATGCGTTTGACTATTTCAATCCAGACATCCCCAAACCTTCCATCTACAATCTTCCTCGGATCAGCAAAGCAAAAATCGCAGGCTTCATTGCAGACGGCCTCTTTAACCTTAATGAGATTGAGTTGGGCGAAGTCACGGAGAAACAAGCGCTGGTGTTGAAGTCTGCGCAATCGAATGAACCCGTCATCGATCAGACAGTGCTAGCGGAGTTTTATTCGAAAGCAAAGTACCCAATATATTTCCTTGACTACGAAACATACAGCTCCGCCATTCCTCTGGTTGATGGAGCACGCCCGCAAGCCCCGATCCCGTTTCAGTATTCCTTACATGTCAAGCGGACGCCGGACGAAATGAACCTGTTACACCACGAGTATCTGGCAGAAGACGCAGCCATGCCTCTGGCGCTGATCAAGCACATGCAAAACAATATCGACGCTACAGGAAGCGTGGTGTCCTGGCATGCCGCTTTCGAAAACACCCAAAACAAAAACATGGCTGAGTTTTATCCAGACATGGCAGACTTTCTTAATGGCTTGGTCGAGCGCACACTCGATCTCGAGGATCTGTTTAAGGAGGGGTATGTCGATATAGCCTTTGGTGGCTCTACTTCGATCAAGAAGGTGTTGCCAGTTCTAGCACCCGACTTAACCTATGATGGCATGGATGTCGCCAGCGGTACTGACGCCATGGAAGCATGGGCGAGGTTCATCAACATGTCGGTCGGCGCCGAAAAAGACCAACTTCGCGACGCTATGCTGGAATATTGCAAACTCGATACTTACGCGATGGTCAGGATTTTTGAAGAGATAAAGCGGGTTTAACTAGAGCCTGCTCAGAAACGCTAATATATTGAAAATAAAAGATGATTTGATGATTATCTTTGATATAATGCAAGCTATTGGCCACCAACCAGATGAAAAGCTTGCACCATGCGCAACAATCGTTCCCCCAATCAGCTTATGTTTGACGGTTTTGAGACGGAATTCGAGAAATGGCTGGAACCAGACAATCGCTGGGTTTTGTTGAGCCAGGTTATTCCCTGGGATGAATTGTCGGCAGCCTATGAGATGTCGCTGTCTGCGCACACTGGCCGCCCGGCGAAGGATGGGCGTGTTGTCATCGGGGCGGTGATTATCAAGCACAAGCTATGCCTGAGTGATGAAGAGACGATTGAGCAAATCCGTGAGAACCCGTATCTTCAGTACTTTGTCGGTTTTACTGCCTTTCACAAGGAACAGGCTTTTGCGCCGTCGCTGTTTGTCGAGATACGCCGCCGCATGGGGCCTGAGGTTTTTGCCAGCTTTGAGGGTAGCATCATCGCCTCTCTGGCAGATCATCAAAATCCCAGGGCTTGTCTGGACTTACTGACCACGGACAATTCAGATGAACTCGGTTACTGCCTTGCGCGCCGACTAATGCCGTCTCACAAGTCTCGATCAATCGTTTAAGTTCGTCAGCATCTTTAACATCACAGCTATGATCGATTTGCGTAGCGATAAGATTGAAGTCAATCTCTCATTCATCTGCCGAAAATTGGGTCAGGAGCCGGCGAATTTCGACCATAGGTAGACGACACCTTTCATGAACACTAATCGCGGTTAAACACCGATGAAGATCGGCTGGCGCCATAACCTCCAATCGATGATATTCTTCAACGACCCATAAGACGCCATGCATGACCAATTCTTGTTCATGAGCCAGCCTGCGCATCGCTCCATCTCCCGTCAGCAAGGTCCACTTGCGCTCCTTTGCGAGTATGAGTGCGAAGGCATCAGGATAGGAGAGTTTGCCTGATGTTTGATGGACCGACATCGCTTCGGTCAGTTCCTCTGGACTTAATTCAACAACATCCAAACCACATGCAATCAACCGATCACCCAATTCACCCTTGAGTTCTTGTTCGAAAAGAAGATCGGGCACGCAAAATTCATAGGGGAGCTGGAACATCTGCTCCAGCATGTCTCCCCTATCAAGATCAATTATGATCGACGTATCCGAAACAAGAACCGACAAGGGCTAAGCCATCGAAATATCAAGTTGCATATCGAGCTCTCTGACAGATGTTCCCAGAAGCTCAGCCGCTTTGGAATCGCTAATTAAGTCCTCGGCCAAAGCCCGATAACAAAGTCGATGAAATCTTCTTGGTTCTTCTGTTGAGGCACGCGCTGAACCTGGCTCCTCATAAGGTGGCTTTCTCCATCCTCTCTGATTGAACATTTTGAAAATATTGCCGAAGGCCTTTGGCCCCAATATACCCAAATCCTTACATCGATAAGCAATCGCTTGCATGCTGACGCCGAAGCGTTTTTTAAGCGCCAATAATTCACCGAGCGAGACCGATGACCTATTGGCACCCATTTCGGCACGCAAAATATCTGCCGGAATCAAAAAAGCACCAGCAAAGCGATTTGCAGCCTTCTCAATATCTGCCTCTTTCATTCCCTTCGGTGGAGCGAGAACCATGTGCCCAAGCTCGTGTGCGAGTGTAAAACGCTTGCGTTCAGCCCAAGCCTCTTTGTTTACAACAATAACCCGTGCCGCCATGTGAGACTTACGACGAACTTTGGCGGCCAAACCATCGATGTTTTCCAGTTCCAAAGAAAGCACCTTAATGCCGCGCTCTTCGAGCAACTCGGACAGTTGTGGGATAGGGTCATTTCCAAGTCCCCAATCTTCACGAACGGAACGTGCAGCGTCTTCGGCATCTCTCACATCAGCAAAATGATGGGGTGCACTTCTGGGAACTTCCCAATCGACACTGCGCAACTGAAGTAGATCTTCAACAGCAAGATATCTCTCTAGGAAGTGAAGTGAATGAGCCTCAATGGCCGCTTCCTCACGTGCAGATGTGCTTGGTTTCTTTCGAAACTCAACGCCTTCTAACTCCAAGCCATCCTCGCTCAAAAGATAATCAACGGGAATGTTCAATGCACCAGCAAGCGCAATCACCACGCCGGAACTCGGCATGTCTTCATTGCGTTCGTATTTTCCAATGGCTTGTGCAGTAACGCGGTTTTCAATCTGTGCGGATAAATCGCGCAGAGAAAAACCGGAGGCTGCGCGGGCGACTTTAAGCCTTCGACCAATCATGGAGTTTCCTAACTTGTTTCAGTTTACAACCATAGACATAAAATTGTCTATTGTAAACTATTTTACTTGATATTTCACAAAATAGCCTTATTTAGGAGAGAATTAGCTTAATGGGGAAGAAATATGTAAACCGGATTGGTTAGGACCAGTCCTCGATGGAGACTACCTATGCCGCTAACGAACACACAGCTGAGATATTACGACAGCTACGTACTGCGGCTACCTGCCGACAAGCGTAAAGAGTATCATAAACAAGTCGATCGCCTGATCTCTGAATTGAGTAAAAGCATTCGGGAAAAAACGGAACTGAAGATTACCAAAGTCGTAAAAGCTGGCTCTTTCGCTAAGTTTACAATTCTGAGGAAGACGAGTTCTGATCCAGTAGATGTTGATGTCGTTTTTTATATCTCGGGCGCATCTGTCGATAACGAAACGCTTGAGACCCTCAACGATAAAATTTACGAACTGTTGATTGACGTTTATCCGTCAAAGGCCGTTGAAGATTTTGAAATCCAAAGAAAAGCCGCGAAAGTTTCCTTCGTCGGTACCGGTCTTGATGTCGATATTGTTCCGGTCATCGCGGATGAAAATCGCGACGGTTATGGTTGGCAATATGATCTGCAGGATGGCACCAAGACTGAAACTTGTGCGCCGTGTCAGATCAAGTTTGTCAGAGACCGCAAAAACAATGATAGCGATTTTCGTACTCTCGTTCGCATGGCTAAGCGATGGAGAAATTATGCCGAACTCTCTCATCTCAAATCATTTCATATTGAACTCATTCTTGCATATGTTCTGGACCAAGAAGGGGCAGACGGAACAATCGAACAGCGCTTTCGCAGGTTCCTCCTCTACATCGCTCAGTCTGAGTTAAAAGAAATAATTTCATTTCCTGAAAACATACAACCGCTTGGCAATTTCAGTGACCCTGTCGTCATCATCGATCCGGTGAGCAGCACGAACAATACTGCGTCCAGACTCACCGAGAGCGAGCGGAAAGAAATCATCAAGGCTGCAGATGAGGCGTGGGAAGCGGCCAACTTCGCATCCGCAGAAGACGACATCGAAACTTGGAAAGAACTCTTTGGACCCCGCTTCAAAGTGGAGGACGCATCATGACTTCAACATCAACATATTCCGCATCTGAAACCTACACACATACCGACATCGCGACAGTCATCAAAAGGTTCACGGCCGATATCGTCATGATTGCGCAGAGCTCTGATGCCATCACAGAACAAAAAGCACGACAATACGCCCAAGATGTCAATGAGCTGGCGATCAATGGCTATCTCAAAAAAGTGGACCTGACTTTGTTCGGTGGAGGCGCAGAGGTGCGAGCAGCCCAATACACTGTGAACACATCTTCAGGGGAACTCTCCATGAGTCGACCGGGCGGCGTAAGATGGCCTCGTGTTAATCAACCGTACCTGCGGATCATTCTCAGTTACACAAGCGCATACAACGCAGCCGCCAAAGAAGCGATGAAGGGCAAGCTCAACATCAACTGGACACCAACGAATGAAAATACAAGTCATTCAGCGCTGAAAAGCAGTGGCAATCGCGACTACACGAAAAACGGCTGGGGTATGCAACGTCAGGATTTTGCAGCATGAGCGAAGCAAGTATCTTTGATAGTGAAACTATCCTGCCAGACGATCAATTGGCAGCCAGATCACTGACATTACTCGGATTTGACGAGCGATTTGCGCGAGTTAAAAACCAGTTGCGCTTGCTTTTGCACGCCGACCAAATTCAAGCTTGGAATCAGAAGAACCATGGTGGTCATTTGGCTCTGGGGACATTGGTGTCTGATCAATATCCACTTGTCATTTTCCATGGAGATGTAGGAACTGGCAAGACAGCCATGGCGGAGTGCATGGCTAACAGACTGGTGGAAGAATCCCGGACTGAGGATTCAATCCTTTTCAAGATGAGCAATCGTGTGCGCGGTAGCGGTAAGGTTGGCGAAATGGGCACCCTGATGATTGATGCTTTTCAAAAAGTGACTCAATCGGCAGGCAAAAGCCGGCGAGCGATTCTGATCATCGATGAAGGTGACTCGCTTGCTGCTGCTCGATCACAGGCACACAGCCACCATGAAGATAAGGTCGCTGTTAATACGCTTATTCAGTCAATCGACGAGCTGCGGAAACTTGGCGGACGCGTTGTGACCATTCTATGTACCAATCGCCTAAGCGCCCTCGACCCAGCATTGGTGCGTCGGGCGGCCATTATAGAAGAATTTAAACGCCCTTCTGACATAGAAAGACAGCAATTGCTTTCGATGGATTTGGCAACGTTGAATTTGAAAGGCAATGAGATGGAAGCTTTGGTTGCGGCGACTGGTGCGAAAAACGGCCAGCCGACTTGGACCTATTCTGATATTCGGACGCGGCTTTACCCATCCGCATTGTCGAGGGCTTTCCCTGCCCGACCCTTGACTTTTGATGACCTACTTTCGACGGCGAACGCCATGCGCCCATCTCCGGTTTTGGAGGATGCATGATGTCGAAATCACCTTTGTTTGGTAGGCGCATTCATATCAGTGGGAGCATTTCTGGCGATGTCGCCATCGCTTCCACCGAAGATGTAGATAAGACAAGAAAGCTCGTCGCCAAGTTGGTTGAAAAACTAATCAAAGCGGGAGCAACCTTTGTGGTGCCGGTTGATGCTGAAAAGCTACGAGGCGAAGATGGTAGTCCGATTTGCTTTGATTGGTTGGTCTGGAAAGCAATAAAAGACAATATCGCTAAACGCCCCTCTGGTGCACCAAACCCGCTGGCTATAGCTGTTCAACATCATAAGTCTGAAGATCAGATTCCCACCGAAATGCATAATCTTTGGGATGAGTTGCGTGAAACTGATTTGGTGGAAATTGAAAACGCATCGCATTGGAACATGAACAGCAAACGCATGGAGCTACAAGCTAAATGGGGTGACGTTCTCATAGCAATTGGTGGATCTGAGGGCGTTACCTACTTAGCCAACCTTTACCACGATGCAGGCAAGCCAGTTGTCCCACTGAATGCAGCTCTTACACCGCAGGATGCGGGAGCAAGAAAGCTGTTTGCAATTGGTCTGACGAGTAACAGGGCAGATCAATTGTTTAGATCCACCGGAAAAAATGCTCACCACTGGGTCAATCAAATCAACTTTTCGAAACGAAGCTCTGTTGATGATCGTGCTGCGACACTTATTGAACTTCTTGAGGATCTCGAACCGCCAAAAGCATTTGCTGTTCGGCTTCTCAATCCCGATCATGACGAATTTGGCGCGGTGGAAGATTTTTTTGAAACGATAGTCAAGCCGGTCTTAGAAGACGAGATGGGTTACCAATTGGTCGTTATCGATGGGGAACAGGAGTTTGAATACTCGCGTATTGATCAGGAAATATTTTCTAAACTGCATCGTAGCAAACTGGTCATCGCAGATATCACAGGGACACGGCCAAACTGTTTTCTGGAATTAGGATATGCGCTTGGTCGGAGCACTCCAACGATCGTCACGTCTCGCGAGGGAAGTGACCGCCCGTTCGATATTGCAACGCTAGCAGGCTTCTCATGGAAAATGACGGGAACATCCAAAGACAAAAAACAGGCATTCAGCGATCATTTAAAAGCGGTTCGAAATAGACCGCCGCTTGTGCCAATGGAGCCACTTATCTCATGAAAAATGAAAATGAATGCTTCATATCGGTTGATGTTGAAACAGCGGGTCCTGTACCTGGGGAGTTCAGCATGTTGTCCATTGGTGCTTGTGCTGTCTCAGTTCCTGAACAGGCATTTGAGTGTGAGCTCAAGCCGATCAACACAAACAGTATTCCTGAGGCAATGGCAGTGACTGGCATGTCACTTGATGAGCTTACCAAGACTGGACTTGAGCCGCGTGAAGCAATGCTGCAATTTGCAGATTGGATCGCCACAGTTTTGGGCCCGCATCAAAAACCAGTTTTCGTCGGATTGAATGCGCCTTTTGATTGGTCTTTTATCAACTACTATTTCCATAAGTATTGCAGCGAGAATCCCTTTGGATTCACCGCGCTCGATATCAAAGCTTTCTATTTTGGAAAGTTTAGTGGTGTCTGGGGCGATACCAAGTCAAGTGCTATGTCTGCGCGTCTCAAGCCGAAATTATCTGGAGACCACACAGCACTGGCTGATGCCAGATATCAGGCTGAGTTGTTTCGTTTGATACAAGCATTTGGTTCAAAGCATGATTGATCCTGCTATTCAACCTTAAAAAAGCATTCCATTTGGCCATTCAAACTCATGCACCCCCTCCCCTATACTACACCTGCACGATGCCTGACCTAAAAGCGACCAGGACAATCTCCCTGCAACCCTCGCTCTCGAACAAATCATTAGAGCGGTTCACGTACTGACTGAATCAAAATAGTTTCCTTTTTGTCAGTTTTCTGATTCAAGGTATGTGCTGGAACAAGGAGGCTGGCACCTATGACCAAACCCTATTCCAATGATCTACGCCAGCGTGTTGTGGAT
>JAAEMV010000215.1 GCA_024225195.1 Planctomycetaceae bacterium
CAATGAAGGGCGAATCCACTTCGACCGATTCCGCTTCATATCTTTTCGCCGGAATGCACCTTCCTGAGCGCTAAAGTAGACAGTATTGGAGTCATTGGGATCGACCTGTGTAATACATCCATCTCCTCCATTCCAAGGATCAATCCAGAGATATTTCCAATTTTGCGTTCTTGATTGATCCCACTCCATCGCAGAACCATAAACGGTGGCATTATCCTGGGCTCCTGCGAAAATTTGATAGGGTTCTGATTGATCAACCGCGACATCATAAAACTCGCCCGTGGGCAGATTATTTAGATGCAGCCATGAATCGCCTTTGTCGTAGCTTTGATACAGTCCACCATCGTTTCCAAGTACAAGATGGTCGGGATTCATTGGATTGATCCACAGTTCGCAATGATCGAGGTGCAGGCCGCTGGCAGCACTTGGCGTCAAATGTTTAACTTCCCCGCTTAATAATTCAAAAGACTTCCCACCGTCACTACTGTGAGCAACACGAACACCAAGACAAAAAATTTCGTCATCATTTTGAGGGTCTACATAGATATCAGCAAAATACCAACCAATTCGCGAGAAGATCATCAATTCTTCTTCATGCGTCCGAGACCAGGTTGTCCCCCCGTCTGTACTTTTAAAAACCTGAGCAGCGCCCTCTTTGATCCGCCCACGATGATCTATTAACGCATACACCTTGTTGGCATCCGTTTGCGACACAGCAACTCCGATGCGTCCGATCGATTCACCACTGGGCAATCCTCCGTCACAGCGACTCCAAGTAACACCCGCGTCTACACTGCGATAAACCCCACTCCCAGTCCCATTTACGCTCGGATAGTTTTCCCACAGGGAGGCATATAGAACGTTGGGATTATTCTTTGCCCAAACAATATCGTTGGCACCGGTTCGCTCATTCACGAATAAGACGTGATCCCAGGTTTTGCCGCCGTCTTCGGTTCTGTAGATTCCACGATTAGAGTTTTTTGACCATAAATGTCCGAGTACTGAAACAACAACAATCTCCGGATTCGTCGGATGCACAGCGATCTCGCCAATATGCCAAGAATCAGACAAACCGAGATGTCGCCAGTGCTCACCACCATCGTCAGATCGGTAGATTCCAGTTCCGGGAATCGTAAAGTTCCTCGCCTTTTTAAGACTTTCCCCTGTCCCTAAATAGATGATTTCCGGATTGGAAGGCGCCAGCGCAAAATCTCCAATTCCATACGACGCTTGCTCATTGAAAATAGGGCGCCAGTTGATCCCATTGTTGGTCGTCTTCCATAAGTTCCCCGAACCAAACGCAACGTACATATGCCCCGGTCGCGACGGGTCGAGCTGCACCGCCTCAACTCGTGCTGAATTGACGACGGGACTCACATTGATCCAATCGAATCCAAACTCTGTAGAAGCTCGCATTTTTTGATAATTAGCAAAGCTCTGAACCAATGGGGAAGTCGCCTGCTGGCCATTGGCCACGCTGACAATTGCAAAGAAAACGTAGAGAATAAAACACGACGGAAGATAACTATTGGCAATGGTTTTCATGAAACTGCAAAATCCCTAACATTAACATTGGCTGACCCCACCAGTTTACCGCATATATTTTTCAGCCGATATCACGGTTGCGAAAACTGTTCCCGAACCGACACTCCATTTGAAAATCAAATGCCCATTCCGGTTCTAAACGGCCATCACCGCCTCCCGGTTCCCAAAATCGGTTTGTCCGATCAACAACCGCGACCGCCCCTATGAGATCTACACCATTGAGTCTGGGCTAGAAAACAAGCATTTGATGATGGGTGAAGATTATGCGACCGTTCATTGATAACTTGTTTTAAGAACATGACCCGCTAAGATACGGACGGCAGATTGTTGTTCCGAGGCAAGTGTGATACCCCTTAATTAATTCGATTCCGGTTTGATCGTTGCTTTGGCTTACAACAGATTCCCGGCATCATCTCACGCTCTGCTTCAGTTGTTCTCTCAAACGATTGTCAGCCGACTTGACCACAATCCCACACGCTTCCTAGTTAAATACGCATGAGTTTGTACTTCCTCTGACCGCTCACGCCAATTAAAAAGTCTTCGCGTCGACAGACGTCGGCAAAGAGAATCTGAGTCTACTTTATACTCCGCTATTGGGCTTTAATTTCAAATGAATAAATTTGCATCACGATTGACGACCATCTGTTTTCTACTGGCGGTGGGCTGTAGCAACTCCACACTTCACGCTCAAACTCCACTCAAAGTGTTTGTCTTGGTTGGCCAATCCAACATGGAGGGACACGCAAAACTGAGCACGATTCCTCATATTGGGATGGACCCTAACGGCAAAGCCATGATGAGTGAAATCCTGGCGGACGACGGCACTCCCAACGTGATTGACGACGTTTGGATTTCCTATCTTTCAACGAAAGGAGTCAAATCCGGGCAGTTAACAACTGGTTTCGGTGCTGACGATAATAAAATTGGTCCTGAATTAACCTTCGGCATTTACATGCAGAAGCGGCTAAACGAGCCGGTTCTAATTATCAAAACGGCCTGGGGCGGTAAGAGCATCAACACTGATTTCCGTTCTCCCAGCGCCGGACCGTACCCGTTCGATCAGGACACGCTCGATCGCCTAAAAGAGCAAGGGAAAGATATTGAAGCGATCAAGCGAGACAAAGTTAAAGCCACTGGATTCTACTACCAACAAACCATCGACCACGTTCGATCTGTGCTCAAGGATATCAAGGCCGTCTATCCAAATTACGATGCCTCACTCGGCTACGAGCTCTCAGGAATCGTCTGGTTTCAGGGATGGAACGACATGGTTGACCGCTCAACCTATCCAACCCGAGATCAACCCGGTGGTTACGACGCCTACAGTTCCGTATTGGTAAATTTCATTCGAGACATTCGGAAAGATCTTTCCGCCCCCGACTGCCCTTTTGTTATTGGAGTAATGGGTGCCGGAGGCCCGGTTGCCAAATACACCAAAGACCAACAAAGATACGCCGGCATCCATCAAAACTTTCGTGATGCAATGGCTGCCCCAGCTGCTCAACCTGAATTCAAAGAAAAAGTCGTTGCCGTCCTCACGGAAGACTCGTGGGACCTTGAATTAGATTCGATCCTCAAACGTGACAATGCCATCCGAAATAAGATTAATCAAGCCAAGAAAAATGATTCATTACTCGAATTGGCAAAACAATTAAATCAAGGCAAAGAACTGAATTCAGCTGATTTAGAAGTCTTCAAAACCTTACTACGACAAAACAAACTCGAATCCGCCATTCTCGAGAGTCTTCGAACCCAGACCTTCACACCTAACGAATACGCAATTTTAAAAATCGGCAAATCAAATGCTGAATATCACTATCTAGGCAGTGGAAAGATTTTGGCCAAGATTGGCAAATCATTTGCCGATGCAATCCCTCTTAATTCAAGCAACTAAGATCTTCGGCGCAACAAATCCCCTTTAATGCTAGTAAACAAGGTGGCCTCTAGAAGGTGACCTCTACTCGGTAACCTTCAGGCGAGCCCGCAAGGAATCAATCTTTTGGATTTTTTTCCGATTTCGGACAGGCTCCTTACCGCCCTTGCCTGCCTCATAAACCAACCAGCCATCGTATTGGGCCTCGTCGAGCGCGGCAGCCAGTTTAGCGAGGTCGATCTTTCCGTTTCCTACAACTGCCGCTTCGCATGGCTTGATGTGAACCTGACAAAAGTGTTGGCGGCCATACATCGAA
>JAAEMV010000216.1 GCA_024225195.1 Planctomycetaceae bacterium
ATGATTCAACTACGGAAACTTCGGTTGCCCCAATCTTGCCAAGAGCCCATGCAGCACGTTCCTGCACCGAGAGATGCGGGGATTCAGAAACGGCCTTACCTAACGTCACCTGAGAACAACTTGCACTCGCCCCAAGTCTTCCAAGAAGCGTCGCTGCCCAGTAGCCCACGAGGGGCGCTGATGAGTTTACTAGCGGCTCCAAGGAATTGACCGAATCAACTGGCGGAACGCCGAGGTCTTCCAAAGCAGCCGCAGCCCAATTTTGAACGTCTTCGACATCGCCACAAGCCATCACAAGATCGACCGCAGCAGCCACCGATTCAGAACCGGCAAGACAGAGATTCTCTGCCGCGGTTGCGCGAACTCCTGCGTCGGAATCCTGCAATTCCAACCGCCACCTTTGCTGATCATCCATGACTAACGACATCTCGTAAAAACAGCTTCCATACAAACCGTTTAGATAGCTAAATTGCTAAATGCAAGCAATAGCGAGTTAAAATCGACCAGCTCACAAGCATCCAGCGTTCGCCATGTCCAAACGGCGACTGCCACCACTCATTCAGGAACTTAATTGATGAGAAGCTTGAACATGCTCTGCTATAAATGCAATCCACTTCTGGATGCCTCTAACGAAAGCGATCAAAACGTTTTTTCAATTTTGAAAATGGGCTGCTAGGTTCGTCCGGTTCAGCTGGCTTGAAAGCATTGAGATCTGGCATTACGCCCGGAATTACGCCCGGAATTACATTCGTGGCGTCAGCCTGACGGATGGAATTGATGTGTTTTCCAATAGTTTCTGTAACGCCACTAGGATCTTTGTCTTGAAAACCCAAGTTTGACTTTTGCTGACCAACAAACGACTTAACCGCTTCCGTTGTATTTGTTGCTAAACTCGGGCTCTGATCTTCACGAAAATCCTCTAATCGCGCCCTCGCTCGCTGCTCAACCTGAGCAGCTTTATCTTTGTTGAAACTAAAATGCGGTCTTCCATTCCGGAAATCGACAGAGACAATCCCCGAAAACAGCAGCAACGGGACAGCAAGCATAATTAAGCTTGCAATAATTCGATGACCTAAGAAATCTCGCGCGACCTTGGGCATTATAATTCCGCTGGTCCCCATATTTACCACTTTCTGGGATACCGTCTTCTGCTTTCTTTTTTTCTTACTTTTCGCCACAAAACCTCCCAGTCTATCCGCGGTTACCTGCAACTCATTTGAAGGCAGGCAAATGAGCCGTTCTTCGGCTTGTAGCAGCACACCATTCTTCAATCAAGAGCAACGAAACATTAGCGATTCCAGATAGACTTTGATCTAGCGTCAACCCTGCGAGAATCGAACTCACGCCCCCCTCGTTTTGCCTGAAAGTGAGATCCCGAACAATGGGATTTCCGATACGCAATGCGCATGCCCGCTCAAGGTAAGTAGCAATGACGAACTTGACACCGAATTCACTAAAGTTCAGATCATATTTCTTAAAAAACAAGCCGCCAGCGAATCCCACCCAAGCAATTCCAAGCTCACTTTTTTGTTTCGTGGATTCAACAAACTTTTATCGTGGTGAAAATCAGATAGACTATTAAGTCGCATCTTTATAAGTTGCGCTACAGTTAATTCATCGTTGCAATGATGACAAAGTCCATCTCCCACCCTCATTAACACGCGGAAATTTGAATGACTCAAAATGTAAATGTTGCCATGATTGGTCTTGGGTTCGGTGCTGAATTTATTCCGATCTACCAGAGTCACCCCAATACAACGGTGCTTGCCCTTTGCCGCCGCGACGAGGTAGCGCTGAATAAAATGGCAGATCAGTTTGGAATAGAAAAACGATACACAGATTACGATGAAGTTTTGGCAGATCCGAACGTCGACTTTGTTCACATCAACAGCCCCATCTCAGACCACGCCTGGATGTCACTTCGAGCGCTTGATGCCGGTAAACATGTCATGTGCACGGTCCCCATGGCGACAACCATCGACGAGTGTCGACAGATTGTCGAAAAAGTCAACGAGACTGGCTTGAAGTACATGATGGCCGAGACAGTCGTCTACAGCCGCGAATTCCTCTTTATCAAAGAGATGTATGAGAAAGGTGAGCTTGGAGAAATCCAACACGTTGCTGCGTCTCATCCGCAGGACATGGACGGTTGGCCAGAGTATTGGCAACGCATGATCCCAATGCACTATGCGACACACGTCGTCAGCCCCTGCCTAGCTTTGGTAAACGGCGTGGCTGAGTACGTAAGCTGTTTTGGTTCAGGCAGTGTTCGGGAAGACATCGCGGAAAAATCTGGCAACCGGTTTGCTGTCGAATCCTGTCATATCAAATATAAGGACAGTGACCTTACGGCCCATGTTTGGCGTTGCCTGTACGATGTCGCTCGACAATATCGTGAAAGTTTTGACGTCTATGGAACCAAGAAAAGTTTTGAATGGACCTTGATTGAGAATGAACCCCACGTGATCCACACTGCCAAAAAGCCGGAACCGGAAATTCCAGAGAAAATCGAGGTTCCTGATTTTGCTCACTTGCTTCCAGAAGCAATTCGAAAGTACACGCTTCCACAAGAAATACATGACGCCGACCACCTCTCTTTTGTTCAAGGAGGCGGGCACGGTGGTTCTCATCCGCACATGGTGCATGAAATGGTCTCAGCACTTCTCGAAAATCGCGATCCTTGGCCGAACGCGAGCACCAGCGCAAACTGGACCTGCGTCGGCCTTTGTGCTCATGAATCAGCGCTAAAGGGTGGCTCACCGGTAGAACTACCGGAATTCACACTCTAAACGCCCAAACCCGTAAGCCTTCAAGTACTTATCACTATGTCTTTTTCGCGCAATCATAACATGCAGATGCCATTAAATAGCCCAGTCCGTTGGATTTGTTGCTTCATCGCAATCATTCCCTTGGTCTTCCTCTATCCATGCTCACCAGCTCTGGCTGAAGACGAAACCCAAATACTTGAACTGCTTGTTGAAACATTAAATCAGACCGATGATCCAAAGGTACAGGAATCAATAATGCGTGGTATGATCGCCGGACTCGAAGGACGGCGAGCAGTGGCTGCGCCAAACAACTGGACGACTGTGCTTAATGCAAAGCTTGCTCAAAACGCGAATCCTGAAATCCGCAATCTTGCTCTTCAACTGTCGCAATTTTTTGGAGATGCAGACGCTAAGCAGCTCGCCCTCAAAAAACTTAGAAATAAAAAAGCAGCGCTAACATCTCGACGACAAGCCCTGAGGTCCCTACTAAACCAGCAAAGTGAGGAAGCATCTGATTTGCTAGAATTTCTAATGGAAGAACCCGAGCTATGTCTCGATGCGATTCGAGGCTACGCAGCAGTAGAAAATGCAACCGGCCCGACGGTTCTCCTGGAAAGATATAGTAAATTTTCAGAAGAGCAACGACGCGCCGTAATTGAAACTTTAGCCAGTCGTCAATTTTATGCCGAACAGCTTCTTGGCGCTCTCCAGGATAATAGAATCCCGCGAACAGACATCCCCGTTCATGTCGCAAGGTCACTCAATAAAATCCTCGGCCAATCTTTCATCGACTATTATGGCGACGTTAAGCCAGTCACGACAGACAGAATCAAGACCATTGCAAAGTACAAACGCATGGTCTCGGGGTCTGCTCTTGAAAATGCCGATGCCTCTCGCGGCCGAATGGTATATGAAAAAACTTGCGCTTCCTGTCATGTCCTGTATGGCGCTGGCGGAAAAATTGGACCCGACCTAACCGGATCTAACCGAGCGAACCTTGACTACATTTTACTCAATAGTGTTGCCCCAAGTTATGACGTTCCCGAAAGTTATCAGATGGTCTTAATACTAACTATCGACGGACGCTTAGTTAATGGTGTGATTGCAGAAGAGGACGCAACCAAAGTAGTTCTCAAAACTGTCGAACAACCCAGGTTGGTCATTGCAAAAGCTGATATCGAAACTCGAAAGGCATCCGAAAAATCGATGATGCCAGAAGGACAACTGGATCAAATGAAACCTCAGGAAGTCCGAGACCTCATCAAATATCTACAAACGACAGAACAAGTGGAGATGGTCAAATGAGCATTCAACGCACCCCTCTGATGACAATCAACTTCGCACGATTATTGAGCTTTTGCCTTATCGTTTTTTCGTCTGCAGCCGCGCCAGTCAACGCGCAAGACTCCCCGGCAGACCTTAAAAACCGCCTTCCTCAAAAGCAACACAAAACCAGCGATGCCCCGTTCCTTACTCCCAATCAGGCCGTCGCTCAAATGGCGATCCCCGATGGATTTGATGTCTCCATTTTTGCGGCAGAGCCGGATATTGCCGAACCAATTGCGTTCTGCTTTGATGAGCGGGGGAGATTATGGATTGCCGAAAACTTTAACTACCAAACCCGCCGAAAGCATACCGATGAACAGGTCAGCCGGATTCAGATTCTTGAAGACTCCGACGGCGACGGAACCTTTGACAAGAAAAAGACATTTACAGACAAATTGACTTTTACCTCCGGAATCGCTTGCGGCTTCGGTGGAGTCTTTGTTGGCTCGCCCCCCAATTTGACTTTCATCCCCGATGCTGACGGCGACGACAAACCCGATGGACCGCCGGAAGTCTTACTCGATGGCTGGGGAATCAACGATCGCCATGAAACCCTTAACAGTTTTATTTGGGGGCCGGATGGATGGTTATACGGATGCCATGGCGTATTCACTCAATCGAATGTCGGTCTTCCCGATACCCCTAACAACGAACGACAATTCATTGATGGAGGAATCTGGAGGTACCATCCGGTAAATCATAAATTCGAAGTCTATGC
This sequence comes from Planctomycetaceae bacterium, assembly GCA_024225195.1. Taxonomy (GTDB): domain Bacteria; phylum Planctomycetota; class Planctomycetia; order Pirellulales; family Pirellulaceae; genus Mariniblastus. Next base: position 4,813 of record JAAEMV010000216.1, read on the forward strand.
CCGTGGACTCTCCAACCCCTGGGGATTTGACTTTAATCAGCATGGCCAAGGGTTCGCAACCTGCTGTGTGATCCCTCACCTGTTCCATATTGTTCAGGGAGGTGTTTATCACAAACAAAGTAAACCCCATGTGAATCCGCACATCTACGATGACATTAAAACCATTCGCGACCATACCCATCTGTCTGCTCATGGCGGCGCGCGTTTTTATCTTGCCGATACATTTCCCAAAGAATATCGCAATCGACTCTTCATGTGCAATATTCACGAACACGCGGTGCTCACCGACGTGATGAAACCGAATGGTTCCAGTTTCATTGGACAGCATGGCGATGACTTCATGCCAACGAATGACCTTGCCTGGGTTGGCTTCAGCGTTGAAATCGGCCCCGAAGGTGGAGTCTATATTCTCGACTGGCACGACACGGACGTTTGTGGCAATTCTGTTAATTTCCCAAACAGTGGGCGCGTTTACAGAATCATGCCCGAGAATTCCAAACCATCCACTTGCCCGGATTTAGGCGAGATGTCCGATCTGGAATTAGTGGATCTTCAAAACCATTCCAACGATTGGTTTGTCCGTCAAGCAAGAACACAGTTGCATTATCGGGCAGCTTCAGAAAACCTCGATCGCTCCGCAGTTCATGCTGCGTTAGTGAAAAACTTCGAAACAGCCGGAAGTTCCCCCCAGCGACTCCGTTCCCTCTGGGCACTTCAGGTCACCGGCGGACTATCCGAAGCAAAACTAATTCAACTTCTAACTCACGAGGATGAGTATGTACGTGGCTGGGCCATTCAGTTTTTATGCGACGACAGTTCAACACATGCCTTTGCTAATTCACTCAACCCAGACTCGCCCCGTTTGAGTAATTCGGTAGTTGACCGCTTAGCTGCACTGGCCAACAACGACCCATCGCCTGTCGTCCGCCTTTATCTTTCTTCCGCAGTACAACGCCTCCCATTCCAGCAGCGCTGGCCGATTTTGCAGGGCCTGGTCTCCCACTCAGAAGACGTTGCCGACAACAACCTTCCCAGAATGTACTGGTTTGGTATTGAACCCATGGTAGTGGAGAACCCAAAAGAAGCCTTGAAATTAGTAACCTCAGGAAAGATCCCAGCCCTGCAGGAATTTGTTGCCAGACGGTTGGTAAGTCAAAACAACAAAGCCGTTTTGAAAAAACGCGTCAAAGTAACAAAAACAAAACCTGAATGGCAGCGGATGCTGCAATCGGTTGCACCTGGCTTTAAAGTCAGGAACGTTGGCGAAGGAGGAGTCATTCGACACGACATCTTCCGCAACCGGACTGCAATTCAGACACATCCGCTCGATAAAAAAATTCCCTGTGACTTGTACCGTGAATTTAAAGTGCCAGCCAATCAAGCCACGGCGCTGAACCTTCAAGTCAGTCATCATCCGCATGGCGATTGGCAACTTCGTGTCCTTGCCAACGATAAATTACTGAAAAAAAGATTGGTTAGCAGTAAATCAGTGGGGACCAATGAGTGGCTCGATGTCTCGGTCGATCTCACCCAATTTGCCGGACAGACGATTAAACTATCGATCGAAAACAGAGCGAATGACTGGCTCAATGAATGGGCTTATTGGAACGAAGTTAAAATCAAGAGCCAACCACTTCCAGACAAGAGTGAGAAAACCAAAATCATTTTCATCTCGGGCAAACCTAGCCATGGAAAGATGGAGCACGAGCACCGGGCTGGAAATATGATCCTTGCCAAAGCACTAAATGACTCTGGCCTAAACGTCGACGCACAACTCGTGCCCCATTACGGGTACCCAAAGGATCCTACCATTCTCGACGATGCCGCAACCATCGTAGTTTTTAGCACCGGACACCGTGGGCACGTGCTAAAGTCTCATCTTGATGAATTTGACGAATTGATGAAAAAAGGCACTGGCGTCGTCATGATTCACTGGGCGACCGAAGCAGAGAAGGGCAAGGCGGGTGAGAAATTCCTAGATTGGATGGGAGCGTTCTGCGATCTTAACTGGTCCGTCAATCCTCATTGGAAACCAAATTTCACTCAATTCCCCAACCACCCAATTAGCAACGGTGTCGAACCGTTCAGTGTTGACGATGAATGGTATTACCATATGCGTTTCCGTGACAACCTAGAGGGAGTCACGCCCATTCTATCTGACCTCCCACCACCGGAAACTCTTCGCCGGCCCGATGGTGACCGCAGCGGCAATCCTACGGTTCGAGCCGCAGTTGCCAACGGCGAACCGCAACACGTTGCCTGGGCTTACCAACGTCCCAACGGTGGCCGGGGCTTCGGATTTACCGGAGCTCACAATCATGACAGTTGGCGAGACGACAATTTTAGAAAAGTGGTTCTCAATGCAATTCTTTGGACAGCCAAAGTAAAGGTTCCAAGCGGCGGCTGCCCTTCACCAACTCCTGACAAAACTCAGATCCAGAAAAATATCGATTAGTGTCCTGAATTTATCCGAGGTCGACCAAACTGTATTCCCTCCAAACGAAATCAACCGACTTTAAAACAGCAACCTCCCTACAAAGTTAACTCGGCCATTAAAAACAGGATTCAGGACAATGAAATCTAATCATGCAATGAGATTTATTGGACTAGTTTTCCTTAGCTGGTTAGCTTGCTGCGATCGAGGCAAGCAACTTATTGCCGAAACACACCCCAACATTATTTTGATCTTTGGGGACGACATGGGACTCGACTGTGTCAGTGCCTTTAACGAGCGCCTCGGCCTCAAAACCCCGCACATTGACCGACTAGCCAATGAAGGCCTTTCGTTCATGGATGCGCACTCTACGTCGGCGGTTTGCTCTCCCTCCCGCTACGGATTACTAACCGGTCGATACAATTGGCGATCAAGACTAAAACGAGGCATCGTGGGTAAATGGGAACGCCCCCTGATTGAACCGAATCGACTCACCCTGCCGGAGATGTTGCGCCAGCAGGGATACCGCACCCACATGATTGGCAAGTGGCATCTCGGATTTAATTGGCCGAGCAAAAACCAGAAAAACAGTGAGCGTCCCGTCTACACGTCAAAGCTGGCAGAAATTGATTTCAGCGGTGACATTCAAAATGGCCCCAACGGAAAAGGGTTTGATTATTGGTTTGGAGATGATGTCCCCAATTGGCCACCCTATGCGTGGCGGGAAAATGACAAATTACTGGGAACCATCTCTACCACGGCCGAAGAACTGAAACTAACAAAATACACGGGAGTCAACCCAGGCCCCGCCGTCGCGGATTGGCGTTTGGAATCTGTGTTACCAGAATACGGAAAACGTTGCGCCGAATTTATTCATTCTCAAAAAGACACAGAGAAACCTTTTTTCCTCTACTTTTCAATGCCGTCACCCCATTCGCCCATTGCCCCCGACCAACCATGGAAAGGAAGCAGTGGCGTAAGCGAATACGCCGATTTTCTAATGGAGACCGACGCCATCGTCGGGCAATTACTGAAAGCCCTCGACGATTCGCAACAATCAGAAAACACGATTGTCATCTTTACAACTGACAATGGAACTTCGCCGATC
>JAAEMV010000217.1 GCA_024225195.1 Planctomycetaceae bacterium
CAATATTGACGTGCTCAGCTCCGTCAACTTCGCCAAGCCCAGGGGTGTCCACTAGCGTGACCTCGTCAATGCCTGGCCAGGGAATTTCATTACGGGTAACGGTCGTTCCCCCGCGTGCATCGGTGGCAAAAACGTCACGCCCAGCAAGGAGGTTCATGACGGATGATTTTCCACTCGAGATGGTGCCGAACGACACGATCTCTAAAGTCTGTGCCTCCCGCTTTTGTTCAATTTCTTTGACGAGTGGTGCGAGTTGAGTTTTCAGTTGGGCTTCCGTATCAACCTCCTGAGAAAGTCGCTCGACTTGCTCAAGATTTTCATCGATCTCTGACTCTTGTTGTCCTTTTGTAAGTTGACTTGGGTTTTTATTCCTTCGCAGTTTCCGTTTCTTTTTTGCAGCCGATGCCCCCCAGAGCTTCCAGAATGTCCACCCTGCACTGCCGATGAGTAGGCATGCTCCGAGGAGGACAACGGTGAGGTACAGCCACCCGAGCCCAAGCTTAGCGGCTCTTTCGTAATTGAGGAGAACCCAACCCGGGAGATAGACAAGCGCTAGACCGAGGAACGCCGCGACGACGATGAGCAAGGCTCCTGAAATGGATTGGCTAAGTTTCATAGAGAGTGGACTGCGTTGCGGCGAATGGGGCGACTAACACCTATTAGAATCGGCGTTTATATCTTTATTCAACGAATTGAAGATAATATTGACGATTTTAACTGCTTGAGGTGCGGAATGTTCGTCATGGACGTAAATTTATACGCCCAAGCGTCGCAGTTTGCGGCGTGATTAATGGAGAATTTGTTGAATGGAAATGAGATCTTAATCAATCGGAACCGCCGTTTTCCCGTTTCACTCGCTAGTTCAATTTGTTTTAATAAAAGTGATAGTTAAACGTCCGGTCGCAGAATTCCAAAATGAAACAACTCTTTAACATACTCGCTGCCCTCGTCATCTTTGTTTTGCTGTTGGTGGCAGTGGTTTTTTTGTATTCGTTAGCATTCGCTCCCAGTGACGATGGTCGCGTGACCGATGCTGAGCAGGCAACTGAAGTGACTGTGACTGAAATCGGTGTCCCTTTTATTTCAGCGTGGGTTAGTCGAGACGTACCGGCGTTAAAAAATCTTCTACGGGGGGAGTTTGAAGGGGCGATTCCCGACCTCGTTCCTTGGGAACGCGGGGAGTTACTGCCTTTTAAAACAAAGCAACGGATCTCTACTGAAGAGAACCACCGAGAGCAGACTGGTGATTTTGATATCTTTTTTGGCAGGTTGCTTGACCAACTAGCGGGGGTCGATGTTGTTAGCACAGAGTTCAGCGTCATTCGGTCGATGAGTTTTTCAGAGAATCGGAAAAGTTTTTGGTCGATACGATTGTTGTTGGCAGCGACCGGGTTTAACGAAGACGGCGGTATTAGTCAGTACCGTTCAGAAAATGAGCTAGTCAGTTCGATTCCTCCCAAATCCTCGGAGGTGCCACCATCGATTAGGTTGTGGCAGATTGAAACTGAGTTGGAGAGAGTGAGTCAAGCGCCAGTTAAAGAACAATTGCAAAACCTACTCGCGGAGAAGGGAGTCGAGATCGACGATCGTAGTTTTTATTCCATGGATTTGGAGGATGTCGATCAAGATCAAGATTTAGACATAGCCGTAACCACCAAAGATGGCCGGCGATTTCTATTTTTGTTTAAAGATGGAGCGTACGAAAACGCGACGACCGCGATGGGCTTGGTAGATCAAGAGGTGCGAGATTCGCTGGTGACTCGACCGATCACTGCATTTTTCGATTACAACGCAGATGGTTTTATGGATTTGTTGTCCAACCGGCAAGTTTTTGAAAACCAAGGTGGAAAGAAGTTCGTTGACGTAACTGAACAGTCGGGGGTTATTGAGATTTTGGGAGATCCCTCGATTAACACATTGGGTGAGTTGCGTCGCCGGTTTCGAATTGACCAATGAGCACTAAGGCCAGATTGGAAATTGCTTCCGATATGCCCTGCTCTGGAAGAGAATGGAAGCGTGGCAATCTAAAAAAGGCTCGACCCTTCGGATAAAAGGCCGAGCCTGATTTCTTTCGACCGTTAAGCCTGCGGTCTCCATTTTACTGCGGAAAATCGTCAGTACCCGTGTTAGCCAATCAGACCCGGAATTAAATTACCATCACGTACAATCGAGATGGGCCGGCCAATGGATGTGTCGTACTCTTTGCGGTGGTTGATGCCTAGCGTTCTAAAGAATGAAGCGGCGGCATCCTCGGGATTAATTCCTTCGTGTTTCGGCCCCGCTGCGGTAGCGTCACTTTCGCCGATTACTTGACCACCGTTGATCGGACCGCCTCCCATTAGCATGAACATGCAGCGAGGATAGTGGTCGCGTCCGCCATCGGCAGAGCGTGCGTTGATTTTTGGCGTTCTTCCAAACTCACCTGAGACAAACACGGTTGTGGAATCGAGAAGTCCTTTGGCGGCTAAGCCGTTGAACAGCCCAGCAAGGCCAGCGTCGAGCTTTGGTAGGAGATTGTTTTGGAGTTTCGAAAAGTTGTCGGAGTGTGTGTCCCAGCCGCCAAGAGAAACGGTTACAAATTTGACGCCGGACTCAACGAGCCTGGAGGCGAGCATGCAGCTTTGGCTGAAATCGTCTTCTCCGAATAATTTGGTGTAATTTGGAGCTTCTTTGCTTAGGTCAAATGCATCACGCGCCCGGTTGGAGGTGATCATTGAGAATGCTTTTTGGCTGAATTTATCAAGGCCACTGAGCAGGTCATCGCGGTCTTTGATCGTGTCGAAAGTGCGATCCAGATCTTTGAGAAGGCTAGATCGTCGTCGCATTTCATCCATAGTGACGCCGTTTCCAAGCGTGATTCCACGAACGCTAAATGGCAAGCCAAATCTGGGGGTTGCATTAGTTTGAAGCGAGGCAAACTTCACGCCAAGATGCCCCGGTCCCTGTTTCGATTTGGGAATTGCGACGTAAGCGGGTAAATCATCATCCCCTTGAATTTCTTTTGCAACGACGCTGCCGTAACCCGGGTAGTCGAGTGAGGGGTTAGGCCGGTTGCCAGTGAAAACAAACTGTTGTCCAAGTGGGTGTGCCCCGAGGGAGTGTGAGACTCCGCGGAGAATTGCAAATTTGTCAGCACACTTTGCCAGTTTTGGAAGGTGTTCACAGATTTCAACACCTGACGCGTTCGTCTTGATTGGGTTGAACTTTCCACGGAACTCTGACGGTGCGTTTGGTTTAAGGTCAAACGTATCCATGTGCGATGGGCCACCGGGGAGCTCAATGAAAATTGCTGCTTTTGAGGTTGCCTTTGAATTGACCTGCCCCGCATCGGCCATTTTCAAAAAATTGCTCATGGTCAGTCCTGTGGCAGAACCGAGAACGCCGACCTTGATTGCATCGCGGCGTGTAACGCCGTCACATTGTCGATGAAAACCCATTTTTTAACCTGCTTTTTGTCGGTTGAATCTAATAGAAGTTGTATTAGTGATTTACGATAAACTCTTTCGTGTTCACTAGTGCCCAGAGCACTCCAGTAACGCCTTTCACAAGATCTTCTTCTTCCTCGATGTGCTGTTCACAACGTGCCAATTCCTCCTCGGTTGGGAAACGGCTGAGTGTCCTTAAGTATGCTTCTTCTACAACTTGTTGAACATTTAATTCGCCTGTTGACTCTTGGGCGGTCGCCAGTTTCGCTGCCCAGCCACGTTTAGTCTTTTCTAGACTCTTGATTTGTTTGGTCAGATTCTGAAGCTGCTTCTTGTTGTCCGATTTTTTCAGGTTTGCTTTCTTTAGCTCCATTTTCTCAATCCGATCGTTCAGTGAATCGATTGACTTTTGAGCATTCACGGCTTGAATTTTGGCTGTGTGTTGCTGCGCCATTCGATTTAACCAGCTATCCTTTTGGGTGAGCATGAGATGGATGTCGCGATCATTTTGCATGTACACCGTTTGGATCAGGCTAGTCTCCTCTGACCGGTCACAGTCGCAACTGCTGGCTCGCTCGGATCGCCCGAAGACTTTTAGAGCGAATGAGGCGTCCGTTGCGTTTTTGGCGCGTTTCACATTCGTCACCGTTCCCGGGATCGAGATTGCCCGGTTTTGAACAGTATTTCTGAATGTTCGATTGGTTTCGGCGTTCGAGGATGCAAATGTAATCGAATCGAAAATCACTTCAGCTGGTAGTCGCCTAGGGATCGCTCGACTAAAGTTTCGACGATCACCTTCGTTCGTTGAATTGGGAACCCAGCTCAATTGATAGGTTTGGCTGTTGGCAATTTCTCGATGTAGCCACTTGAGGTCAAAGTCGTGAGCGATGAACTCCTGGGTAAGGTGATCGAGTAGTGCGGCATTGCTTGGCGGATTGGCGAGGTTGAGGTCGTCAACGGGATCAACAATGCCGACACCGAAATATCGAGCCCAAACCCGATTGACCAGAGCCTTGGCGAAAAATGGATTGTCACGCTGTTTCATCCATTCCATCACGGGTGTGCGGACGTCCTCGTGATCGGTGAGATCGATTGTGTCGCTTCCGAGCAGTGTTGCTTCAGTGATAGATGGCTTTTTGTTTTTCTTCTTTTTCTTTGATTTCTTGTTGGCTTGCAATTGTTTCTGCAGTTCGCGAAGTTCTTCCCGTGTCAGTTTGGGAGAGTCAATGGTGAGGAATCCAAAAGGAGTGGTCTCGCCTTTGCGATAGGCGTCCCGAAGTTGACGTTGGAGATTGGGGTTCTTCTTGCGATCGGGATCGATATCCAGGTTTTCAAGGATAGCGATGTAGTCTTTTTTGTCTTCTGGGGTGGTTCCGCCGGAGTACGGCCGAATATTGATTCCACTGAAGAACTTAGAGAAATCTTTGAAGTCCTTCTGGCTCCATCGATCGAACGGGTGCTTGTGGCATTGTGCGCACTGAATTCTCAGGCCCAAGAAAGCGTGAGCAAAACTGATGGCAATGGTTTCTCGGTCTCTGAATTCTCTCCGCATCCAGTAGTAGGGCATCGTTTCGTTTTCACTGAACGATTCGTTCGCTGCCTCGTCCTTCATGCGGTTACAGAAATCGATATAGCTTTCGCCGCTATTGCGACTAATGCCCAGAACGATTCCTTCAATCATTTCATCGTAAGGCGTGTTGTCTTCAACACGTTGGTGAATCCAGTCATACCATTGCTGGCTCGGAAGATTATTGTCAAAAGCAATGTTGCGTAACTGGTTTGTATTGTTTTCTGTCATGTCACAGAAAAAAGTAGTCCACCATGATGCGTAAGCTGGTGACTGCAAGAGTTCGTCGATCTTGTTTTTCCGTTTTTGTGGATCTGTTGCAGCGACAAATTCTCGGATTTCATCAGACGTTGGCAAGGTTCCCGTGATATCAATGCTGACCCGTCTCAGGAACATCGTGTCGTCGGACAATTGCGAAGGCTGTAAGTTCAGTTTTTCCCATTTCTTTTGGGTGAGCATGTCTAGCTTGGAGACGCCACGAAAGGCGGGGGAGGTGTCCAGTGGTTTGCCGGCAAAGGGATGGATGGCCGGAACGGGAACGACCGCGTTGTCGTAAGAAACAACAACGTGAGTATCACCTGAGATTGAGCTGGTTGAGACGGCACCCGTTTCCGTGATCTTCGCGATGGAATCGTTGTTGGAATGAAAGCGACACAACGGAGTCACATCTTCGACGGTGCCGTCATTCCAGTGTGCGATTGCCTTGAGTTCAAATTTCGTGGAAGGTGAGCTAAATATTAGTTCACTTGGTTCGATGACTAACCGGTCGAGTTTGTGAATTGAATCGGCGTTGGTTCCCCCGCCTGCAATCCAGGACTGCAAGAGATTGTATTGCCAGCTGTCTTTATCGTATCGAAGTCCACCTTCGTGTTCGTCTTCATCGGTTGGTTTTGTAAGGATCAAGCTTTCCAGTGGATTCTTTAAATTGACCCTGTCGGTTCCATCTTCCAGCAACGCTTGATGGTCAGCTTGAAAGTCATAGCCAAACAAAGAAAGTTGAAGCCCACCTTGCCCCTGAAACGATCCATGGCAGGATCGTCCGTTGCAGCCTAAGCGTCCAAGAAGGGGGGCGACGTGTTTTTGAAAGTCGGGCAATTCGTTGTGTCCCGAGTCCTTGAATCGCACGTCCACACTTTCGATTGGTTTTGAAAGGTTGTCGGTCGGGGTGGAAGCCACAGAAGAGTGGTCGGGATTCGACGCAGCGCCATTGGCTCGATCGAGCGTGTTGATCGCAACTGCGGAGCAACAGAAAATGATTGTGGCTGGAAGAATAATCTTAAGCAAATATCTTTTGCGTTTGGTGAGCACAGTGTATCTCCCATGTGCGTTGCACTAGATTTGTAAAATCGAAATCTAGCCTTTATTTTTCTCAGTTTTCTTAGCTTGGTTTTTCTTGGTCGCTTCTTGTGTTGTCGCTGGTGGCTTGCCAGCATTTTGCGACTTGTTTTTGCCAGCGACTCTCGCCTTTTGCGCCGCCTTTATTCTTTCCGCGTTCTTGGTGAAAGCGTCTATTTGCTTTTTAATTTCAGCATCACGAGTCGATCGGAGTTGTTCAATTTGCTTGCCGATTTTGGCGGTCCGGGAACGCAACGCTTGTTGCTCTTCGTTCAAGTGCTTGATCTTCAAGTCCTGAAGTTGGCCAATCAATTTACTAAGACTGGCTGTCGTCTTGGCACGCTGTTCCTTTGAGGTTCGAACTGCCAGTCGCGCGGAGAGAAGTTTGATCTTTGAACGCAAGACCCATTGGGCAAGTAATTTCTCGTAGCGTTCTTTTGATTTTACCATTTGGAGTTGTTTAATTTCGCGGTCGAGTGTCCGCAACGCTCTTTCAAATTCTGCTGGGCGATTTTTTTGCAGTGATTTGAGTAGTGGGAGCAGTTCCTGGTGGTGTTGTTCGCAAAATGCCAGTAACTCAGCACGTCTCTTTTCTGACAAAACAACGGCAGGCTTCTTTTTGTCGGGCGTCTTCGTCTCGCCGGATGCTGCGGGCTTCGTCTTTTTTGAAGACTGCTGAGCTGGTTTTTTCGCAGCGACAGGCGGCTTGACTTTGCTCGCCTTAGCTTTGTCTTGTTTGTTGGGTGGAGTTTTGGGAGTGGTCTGCGCGAAGCCCGAATTGGCTAGAAGCAGTGGTAACAGGCAAAACAAGGCGATGGTGGGTAAAACGTTTTTAATGTGCTTCACCATCGATGCTTTCTGAAGAATCGGCATCCGAAAGGGCTACGAACATCCAGTCGTCCAATCCATCCGTCGCCACCTCTGTTTGTGGAACCTCCTCGTTGATGAATTCATCAAGTTCTTCATCGCTCATTGTGATAAGCGTTTCAACCCAAGCAGCAGCAAGTCCATCTGATTCTGTTGCAACGACTGGATTGTCCGGTGGAAAGATCAACGACCAACTGTTGACGGCGAGCAGTACAGCTGCGACGGACGCAACGAAAGTTGCGATCCAGCGCTGCCTTGGGTTCGACTTTTTACTTGCAAGGTTGACTTGGGCGGCAATCGGCTGAGAGTCTTCCTGCAGAGAGCTGTAGAGGATTTGCGAGTTTCTCACAGCGTCGACCACTGCCTCACGAGCAGTTTCGCATTCCAGCAAACGAGTTTCAAATTCTTCTCGTTCAGCCTCGTCGAGTTCATTCGCAATATAGCAGAACGCGAGCCAGTCCAGATCTTGGGAATTCTGGTTGGACAGAGCCGGTTTCGGTTGGTTGTTATTAGATTGATTCATTTCAATAAGCCATCAATGATCGTAAATTTGATCGTCTGAATATTTATGTCTGGTCGTCTGTTGGTTTTAGAATTGGTTTGAGTTTTTTCAGGCCTGCTTGCATCCTCGCAAGAACCGTACCTAGCGGAACGTTCAATTCATCTGCAATCTCTCGAAACTTTAATCCCTCGTAAATCCTTTTCTTAACAACCTCTCTTTGTGGGAGTGGAAGTTGATCAAGGGCTGCTCTCACTTGTTTAATATCTTGTTGTTGGATCGCGTGGTGAACCGATTGGCTGAGTCGATGGTCGACTCCTCGGTCCGCCCCTAGTTGGCCTTGGAGTTTCCAAGCGACATTCTCTGCATGTTTTTTACTGGTTGTCTCTTTGCGACGGATTAACATCGCTTCGTTAAAGGCGACTCGAAACAACCAGGACTTCATTGAATCCTGTTGTTGAACCAAATGGCCTTTCTCAATCAATCGCGTAAAGGTGGTCTGCAAAGCATCGGCCGCCGCCGCCTCGTCACGAAGCACTCCCACCAGAAAACGTTCAAGTGCCAAGCAATGCTCTGAGTAGATCGCCTGAACTCTTTCAGTGCCTAAGAGGGGAGGTTCAGGTTTTGAGGAATCTAGATTCAAAAGTTCACCAAAACCGGAGCCACTCTGCTCAGCTATTAGATGTAGGAAATTGGAAGATTATTGAGTTTTCGTGTGCTAAACGCTAAGAAAAACCATTTTTAATCAACTCTCCAAGCGATGTCTATGATTTGGACATTGTGACACGCCGCGAGATGCGGCAAAAGAGCTATTGTCTCGACCGATAATATGATTTTTAGGTGAACTAGCTGGTTTTGACGTGTTTCTCAAAGCGTTCAACTGGGGGCTGGAAATCGAAATCTAGTCTGGCCGGATTTGGTTGGGGTGAAAAATCTGAAGATTCCGACGGACTGAAACGGGATCTTATTGGAAAACCGTCAGAATTGTGCTGTATTTTCGAGCTCGCCTACGTACTGCAGATGCTTCACGTTATAATCGAAGAACCGTTTCACGCTCATTGAACCCAGTTTTCAAACGTCATTGAAAGTCCATTTTGTTAGTCGGTCCCGTATTTACCCGTGAAGCTGTAGTGGCTCCCCGTCGTCCTCGACACCATGTAATGCGAACGGTCTATGCGGTCGCTTTGCTTCTCTTGATTTGTACTGCCTGGATGATTTTGAAGGGAACTCAGATCATCCAAAATGTTGGAGACATGGCGCGATTTGGCGCCATCTTATTTCAGATCCTTGCACCGCTGCAGCTCGCTTTGGTGATGTTTCTGTCAGCAATACAAGCGGCGAGTAACATTGCAATCGAGAAGGATCGGCAAACCCTGATCTTGTTATTGATGAGTCGGTTGACCAACAGTGAACTCGTGCTGGGGAAGCTGTTTGCAAGTCTCTTGAGCATTGGGGTCATGCTAATAACGAGTCTGCCAATCTTTATGTTGATCGTCCTTTTTGGTGGAACCTCATTCGAGCAAGTCGGGTGGACATTTGCTGTTACGCTCATGACCTCGGTTGCGGCGGGGTCTTTGGGAGCGATCGTTGCTCTATGGCGCGAGAAGACATTTCAAACACTTGCCCTCGTCGCGATGTGCATCGTTTTCTGGTTGGGGCTTTGTGAGGGGATTGGCCTGGCAGGGCCAGTGGTTGCTGGATTCACCGGGGCAGAGATTGCCGGTGCGATGAGTCCCGTCCGAACCATTATGGCAGCAAGTCATCCGACGGTTTCGTCAACGTGGAGTTTTTCAGTATTACCCTTCTTGGTGCTCTCCTCTTTTATCTCCGTATTGCTTTGTGGTGTGGCAATTTGGAAGGTCCGGCATTGGAATCCTAGCCGTGACGTTCGAAGTGGCCAGCCTACAGCCGAAGAGGCGGAAGCCTCGGTCAATCATGGATTGAACGTGGTTGATGGGCAACAAGGATTAGGCGATTCCGGAGCGGAAAAATCCTTGACGGGTCAAGAAGTTGTTGAGCAATCGGAGGGTTTGCGAACGGGACATGTAGACGACCGCGCCCGAATGGCAAATCAAAACAGTCGGCGAGTATGGGATAATCCTGTCCTCTGGCGGGAGATGAAGACGTGGGCCTACGGTCGGAAAATATTATTCATCCGAGGCGCTTATTGGTTGCTTGCTGCTTTTGTGTTTTTTGCCGTTTTCTCGTTGGTAGATTCAGGGGTTGCTACCCGGGTCACCGCAGATGCGGGAGTGACGATTCCCCCGGCGGCCCGTCCACTGGCTCCGTTTATATTGGTGAGTATCGTCATGGTGAATGCGTTGGCGGTGACTTCAATCACCACCGAACGTGATGGGCGTGCCCTTGATTTGTTAATGGTGACCGATATCTCTCCGCGGGAATTTTTGTTCGGTAAGATTGGAGGCGTGTTATACGTTGTTTCCGATATGATCATATTGCCAATTTTGATTAGCGCTTATCTTTGGTTTAATGGGGCTTTGTCAGGTGAAAATCTGATTTATCTATCGATTGGTCTGTGCGTTTTGTTCTTCTTCGTGACCATGCTTGGCGTTCATTGCGGGATGTCCTACGGCGGCAGTCGCCAAGCGATTGGCGTGAGTTTGGGGACCGTCTTCTTTCTCTTTCTTGGTGTTGTGACCGTTATGGTGATGATGGTGTCTTTCACCGGAAATGTTGAAGCGCAACTGAGTCCGTTCCTGGCTTGTATTGTTGGAGGTGCGATTGGTTTGTATGTAGCTTTAGGGTGGCATACGCCCTCCCCGGCCCTGGTGCTCGCTTGTGGTGTCCTCCCGATCGCGATGTTTTATTCAATCACCAGCCTGTTGCTGGGTAACTTCTTGTCCGTTTTGTTGGTTGTCAGTTTTACCTATGGATTTGCCACAACCGCGATGATGATCCCGCGCTTGAGTGAGTTCCTCGTTTCTACGGGACGTTCGAAAACGGCGGAGAATGGATAGCATTATTCAATTGTTACCATGGCTGATGACCATGGTGGTGTTGATGGCTTGCTCTGGTTTTTTTTCGGCCAGTGAAGCAGCGTTGTTTTATATTCAGGCACGTGATCGCCGGCATCTAAGAAATGGCACACTCGCTGAGCAGGCTGCTGCGGCTCTGCTTTTAAAACCAGATCGACTATTGTCGGCGGTTTTGTTTTGGAATTTGGTAATCAACATTGCCTATTTTTCGATTGCATCAATCTGTGCAATCAAAATCGAGGAAAGCCCTGATGGCGGGCAGGCGCCGGCTATTTCGTTTGCGGCTATTTCGTTGCTCTCGATTATTTTCTTCAGCGAAATGTTGCCCAAGAGTATTGCGGTTTTGAAGCCGAGAGAATTGGCGACACTGGTAAGTGTGCCGTTAACGTTCGCTGTACGGCTAGTGGATCCTTTGATGCCGCTGTTACGTTCGGTCAATCTGATTTCTCGCCGTCTCGTTTGGCCTAGTTTTAAGACGGAACCGTTCATGGAAGTGAGCGATCTTGAGCGGGCGATTGAACATTCGGGAAAAGATGCAGCGGTCATCAAGCAAGAGCAGGCGGTGCTGAAAAATATCGTTCAACTGTCAACGATTCGTGTGGAGGAATGGATGCGTCCTCGCACACAATTTGTTTCATTCTCGCCTCCAGTTAAGCTGTCTGATTTGCGAGGTGAAATTCCTGCGAGTGGGTATCTTTTAATTACAGAACCAGACAGTCGTGAAATAGAAAAGGCGATTCGGCTAGATAATCAGTATCACTTGGATCAGGACAATCTTGAGCGTTTTTCTGAACCAGTCTTGTACCTTCCGTGGTGTGCGACTGTCGCCGACGCATTGGAAAAGATGTCTCACCGAGATCGCGAGGTCACCGTGGTCGTGAATGAATTCGGAGATACGATTGGTGTGCTGACAATCGAGGATATCCTTGAAACGGTTTTCGTGTATTCACCAAGTCGGAGTGAACGATTGTTGGACATGCCGCCACTTGAGAAAATCTCTGACGGTACGTGGAGAGTTGCGGGGATCATGAGTTTGAGGCAGTTGGCGAGAAGGCTGGAGGTTGCGATTCCCGAGACGATCAGTGTGACAGTCGGCGGAGTTATTCAAGAGTCAATGCAGCGGTTGGCGGAAACTGGGGACCAGTGTGAATGGGGGCCTTTTGCATTTTTGGTGGTTGAGGCGAAGGAACGCGGTGTCCTTCAGGTTGAGGTGCGTGTCCTCGGTGAAGAGGGGGACGGGCGATGATTTTGTTAATGACGGTTCTATTGTTTCTGCTTGGAATTTTTCTGAGTGCATTTTTTAGTGGATGTGAAACTGGTTTTTATCGAGCTAGTCGCGTTCGATTCGTCATTGCGGGGCTCGACGGTGACCTGATATCTCAGTATCTGATTAAGTTGTTTAACAACCCGACATTGTTTGTGGCGACGACACTGATTGGTAACAATGTCGC
>JAAEMV010000218.1 GCA_024225195.1 Planctomycetaceae bacterium
CAAAGGCAGCGTCAAATTCGCTGTTCGAATAGTGAAATTCTTATTTTTTGAAGTTGTAGTCTTCATCCGGATTCAGCCTAGATTGCTGTTACGAACGGCGAGGAAAATTTGCCTGTCGGGCTTCGCCCACCTTCATTATAGCTCAGCGATTAATTCTGGATATTGGTAGGCATCAATTTGGATTGCGACCTGATGAATTCGTTCGTTCCGGGCACCGTTAACCTTCACCGATACGAAGCTAATAGGACGGCGCATGGCCATTTGTGTTTGATAACACACATTTTTAATAACGTTTCACTGTGCCCATTAACTCCTACAGCAGGGGAATACTGGCGAATTAGGTGTCGAACGTTGACGATTAATAAACTTGATTGCGTGCAAATTCCTAAAAATCGATAGTACGCGGATGCAAAACATCAAATGGGGATGGTTTTGCCTCAAAACCCCCAAAAAGAGCTTTAGTTTTTGTTGACTATCCTTAAGCACCGCGTAGAGTAAAAAGTGAGGTTAGTCCCTATTTTCATGTTCAATCTCACTGCCGGAGTCATAAAAACGCGTAGTTTGGTCCCCTGATTTGGATGGGATCAATCTCAAAAACAAAGGAATGCGGGAATGTTAGTTCTCTCGAGGAAGAAAAACGAAAGCATCGTCATCAATGACGATATTACCATCGTCATTGTGGAAATTCGCGGCGACAAAGTACGCCTTGGCGTCGAAGCCCCTAAAGAGATCCCAGTCCATCGCAGAGAAGTCTACGATGCGATTAAACGGGCTGAAAAAGAGAACATGGAATGCGGTGAACCTGCAGCCGAGATCGAGTAACACGCCCACCTCATCAGTTTCGTCCGTCTTCACAATGCGTTCGGATTGTTAATTTTATTTTCTCCAAAATCCCGGAGAAAATTGAGCCATTTTTTCAAATTATTTTGAAGGAAATGTGGCCGTATTCTTAGGTAAAACCCCAAGAAAAACAGGCCCTCTTTATAAAGATCAGGAAATGCCGGGCAACTTGGCTGCTTGCCCTTGACGAAAAGTAAACCAACAGATTACTTTAGTTCCTTCGCGGTTCTGCCGATAATGGTGGCATCACGATAACGGCCCCTTCGTCTAGTGGTCTAGGACTCCGGCCTTTCACGCCGGCAACACGGGTTCGAGTCCCGTAGGGGTCACTTTGAGTGAACTAAGAACCCAAGGTTGTGCGAAATCACAACCTTGGGTTTTTTTATTGGATATGCCGAATCCCCAATCTGATACCCATGCCCAATCCAACCACCGAATCTGGTCGCCGACAAATTGGCACCTCTGGCATTTATGTTTCACCAGTTGCCTTTGGCACCTGGCCAATTGCAGGCATGACCAGCCTTGAGGTGAATGAGATCGACTCATTGGAGACCATCAGAGCAGCAGTTGATTCAGGTATCAATTTTATTGATACAGCACACTGCTACGGTGCTAACGGCGAGAGTGAAAAACTAATTGGCAAGGCAATCGCTCAAGATCGTGAGCAACTTGTGATCGCCTCCAAAGGAGGAATCCATTGGGACCAAGACGTGGTCAGGCATTATGACGGCCGCCCGAAAACACTGATCGCCCAGTGCGAGCAAAGTCTCGATCGGATGAAGGTCGAGGTAATTGATCTTTATTATCTTCATGCACCTGACCCTAATGTCTCTGTGAGTGACTCCGCCACAGCTTTCAATAAACTAATTGAATCTGGAAAGATTCGTGCGGTTGGAGTCTCAAACCTCGACCTAACTCAAATAAAAGCATTCAACGCGGTTTGCCCAATTTCAGCCATCCAGCCTCCCTTCAATATGCTGCAGCAGGAAATTTGCTCAGAGATCACTCCATGGTGTCTTGCCAACGAAGTTTCCATCATCAACTACTGGCCCTTGATGAAAGGTTTACTTGCCGGGAAGATCCGACGCGGGCATCAATTCGCAGCAGAAGATAAACGCCTGACCTACTCCATTTTTCACGGGCAACCCTTTGAGTCGGCTCAACAATTGCTCGATGGCCTCGATAAGATCGCAGAAAAAACAGGGCGCTCAGTTGCCCAAATCGTGATTAACTGGACCATGAACCAACCCGGAATTACTTCCTCACTTTGCGGCGGCAAAAGAGCATGGCAAATCAAGGAAACAGCCGGAGCAATGGACTGGCAACTTGAACCAGAATATCTAGTCGCAATTACAGAACTTATCCAAAGTTTAAAGATCAACTGAACTGGTTTCGCCCACACCCAAAATCAAAAAATTTCCCACTCGAAAATCAAAACGCTTGAGTCCAGCCTTTACCAGCACTAACGCTTCGCTTTGCCTAGCAAATCGAAGCGATACTGCACCGCGGACGGCACTCAACGAGTGAAACACTGACTTTCAAACTGAGGACTTTCAAACCGAGCAAGGGTAGCCGTGAAGTAAGTTGAACGCCAGATAAGATCAACGGAACCGTCATCGCATCAGCAGAACCTGTCTTGAGCACTGAGAACAGAATTGGGTTGAGTCAAAAATCATCTCCAGCAACACGCTGTCTTGTTTGGCCCGTTCGAAATGTTAACCCAGATCATTTCACCGTGATGGCCGATGTTGTTTGCAACGCAACCTTGTTCCCCAACGAAATCATTCAGAACGAGCGGTCGAGGCAGTCGGTTACATCGCAGCAAGGACATTCTATTGCAGAAACGAAACTGCGCTCGCAGCAAGGACACCTGCATCGTTCAGCTGGCAATCACCCCAATTAACGAACGACGGAAAACCTGCGTTCGACCTCGTAAAGCAGGCGACTCTGGGGGAGTTTAACGATTGCTTTGGCAACTTCGGACTGACTCAGCAATTTACGACGATAACGCCTATGGACGTCAATGGGCGTCGCTATCGGTTGTATTTTCCATCCCCGGTCTGAACGTGACTCAAGAATCAAACGAAACGCTGCCGCAGCTGATCATTCTTGCAAGAGACATGGTTCACCCAAGATTGGCTCGCTTCGCTCGGCAGGCGGCCGAGAACTGCCAGGAAGTCTATCTGTTTCGCGGTGAAATATTTTGCGGTGTGCGATTCGCACTTGGCTCTTTTCGAGCGGACTGGGAAATCACTGAGTCTCAAATTTGTGTTTACAAAGGGACCCACGAGATAGACCGAATCAATCTTATCCCCGACCAATCCCGGCGAGCGGCATAAGAGAAAAACTGCGGTCAGCGCACGAAAAAAGCGTCTGCTGGTGTGCAGACGCTGTTCGCTGTTGTTCAACAGGGCAAGAATTACTCTTCGTCTTCTTCCTTGACCTTCTTTTTCTTCTTCATTGCCAGCTTGGCCACACGCACCTTAGGCATGCCATAAACCTTGTCGCCTTCATTCCAGCGATCGTCGGCGATTAACTTCTGGAGCCGCTCTGGTCGAGTTAGGACGTTGCGAGTTTTTGCCGAACCGGCTTTAATCTTCAAACTTTTGTCGATGGTCATCTGTAATACTTCTATGAACAATTGAGCCGGAAATTTGCCGGACAGGGCTTTTTGATTGAAAAACTTAAGCTGAGCGTAGCCGCGAATTATACTTGACGACGAACGGAGCTTCAAGGGCTAATAACTCGGTAATTTACGTGTTTGAAAGCCTCGATGTAGACGATTATCGGTTCGATGATGGTAATTCTTGCCCGAATAATGCCGCATCCACCAATCGCCCGTGATTTGCCCGACCGTCCTTTTCAGGCTTGATCTGTCGAATCTGCCGATATTGAGATAACTTATTAGCAGACTAACCCACTTTTTATGGACGAAATGATGAAAATTGGAGTGTTTTGCAGTGGTGGAGATGCCCCTGGGATGAATGCCTGCGTCCGATCCGTCGTGAGAACCGCCGCAGAAAGTGGCCACGAGGTCGTGGGAATCATGCGGGGCTACCATGGAATGATCCACGAAGAGTTCTTCGTGGACTCCGATGGTGAACGCCATTTAACCCCTTATCGCGTGACGACCTGGGCAGCTCATGGTGGAGCCCACCTCCGCAGTAGTCGCAGCGAAGAGTTTCGAACCGAATCAGGTCAACAAGCCGCCGCAGACATTCTCAGGAAGCACCAAATTGATGCAATCATTCCAATTGGTGGTGATGGCACATTCAATGGCGCTACGGCTTTGAGCAAGCACTGGGATGGTCAAATCGTTGGCTGCCCCGGCACCATCGATAATGACCTCATGGGAACCGACTACACTATTGGCTTCTCGACAGCCGTTCAAACTGCCGTCGAGGCAGTCGATAAAATACGCGACACAGCGTCCAGCCACGACCGTATGTTCCTTGTCGAAGTCATGGGACGCCACAGCGGCTACATCGCGCTCTACACCGCCATAGCAGCAGGAGCAGATGTCGTTGCGATTCCAGAAACCGATACCAATTTCACCGAGATCATCTCGCACCTAAATCGACTGAAAGAACAGGGACGCATGATGGCGATCATGGTCATCGCCGAGGGAGATGAAAAAGGAGGCGCTGAGCTTATTAACGCGCAGCTTAAGCAGCATGCCTGCCCATTTCAAACCCGTACAATCGTGCTTGGGCATCTACAACGTGGTGGTAGCCCGACACCCGAAGATCGCAGACGAGCAACTCAAATGGGCAATGGAGCAGTCAAAGCGATCCTTGCCGGAGAGACCGGCGTGATGATCGGCACCCGCGACGACCGCTGCGTCTCAGTTCCATTCGAAGAAACCTACGCATCCCATCGACCTGTCTCGCTCGATCTCCTGACTGTCCTCAATGAAATAGCCTCTTAATGATTTGGCAATCGACTTCCAAACTCTTAGGTAGGCTTCTTCCGAGGTCTGGGAACCTTTGAGCTTTTTCGTCTTCGGCCCTTGCGGCCTTTCGGTTTACCTTCCTCAACAGACGACAATGGCTGGCCGACCGCCTCTTGAAGTTGACTGATCCGATCTCTCAATATTCCAGCTCGCTCAAATTCAAGATCTTCGGCAGCCTGCAACATCTCGGTTTGCAATTCGTTGATATATTCTTCGGTGATGTAAACGGTATCTTCCGTCTTCCTCGCTGCGTCATTGGCTTCACGGCGGTTCTTTAAATCGGCACCGATCCCAGACGATATTTCTTTGAAAATCGTTTTAGGCGTAATACCATGCTCTTTGTTATAAGCTTCTTGTATCGTCCGCCTTCTCGCTGTCTCGTGGATCGCATTCTTCATCGCTTCAGTTACTTTGTCACCGTACAAGATGACCTTAGCATTCGCATTTCGAGCCGAGCGACCAATTGTCTGGACAAGCGAAGTTTCACTTCTCAAAAACCCTTGCTTATCCGCGTCCAGAATTGCAACTAAACTTACTTCAGGTAAATCGAGCCCCTCCCTCAACAAGTTAACGCCAACGAGACACTGAAAACGACCGAGTCGCAAATCTCGTAACAATTCGACGCGTTCAAATGCATCCAACTCGCTGTGAAGCCATTTACTGGAAATTCCGTTTTCACAAAAATACGAAGACAGATCTTCCGCCAACCGTTTCGTGAGTGCAGTCACCAAGACTCGGTCTCCCAGGTCACGCCGTTCTTTGACCTGTTCTAATAAATGCGCCACCTGACCACTCGCGGGCACAACCTCGACGACGGGGTCCAGCAACCCGGTTGGCCGAATGATCTGCTCGACCACCTCTCCACCCGTTTTTTCAAGTTCGTAATCCGAGGGAGTTGCCGAAACATACACAACTTGATTCAGCCGATTTTCCCATTCTTCAAATTTGAGAGGCCGGTTGTCCATCGCACTGGGTAACCGGAAACCATGGGCGACGAGCGTTTCCTTACGACTGCGGTCGCCAGCATACATCGCCCTCACTTGCGAGCAAGTCACATGGGATTCATCAACAAACAGCAAGAAATCGTCGGGGAAAAAATTGTATAGCGTTTCCGGCTCCTCGCCTGCTTCACGTCCCGCCAAATGGCGGCTGTAGTTTTCGATTCCCGGGCAGTGACCAACGTGCTCCATCATCTCAATATCGAATCGAGTCCGCGCATTCAATCGCTGGGCTTCGAGAAGCTTTCCCTCTTTCTGAAATAAATCAAGCTGCTCTTTTAGCTCCATTCGAATTAACTTTACCGCGTCGGCAATTCTTGATTCAGACGTAACAAAATGCTTCGCCGGATAAATATAAATGTCGGATTCAGAAGTTATCGACTCACCCGTAAGAGGATTGATTACAGAAATTTGCTCAATATCATCCCCCCAAAATTCGATCCGGTAAGCAAACTCTTCATAGGATGGCCAAATTTCAACACTGTCACCACGAACACGAAACGTCGAACGTTCAAACGAAATATCATTTCGCTTGTATTGAATGTCCACAAACTTAGCGAGCATCTTGTCTCGATCGATCGCATCGCCAACTTTGAGCGCAACCATCATGGTTCGGTAATCTTCGGGTGATCCAAGTCCATAAATACTTGAAACACTTGCGATGATGATGACGTCCTTCCGGCTAACCAGCGAACTTGTTGTGGCCAGTCTCAGACGATCAATATCTTCATTGATCGAAGCGTCTTTTTCGATATAAATATCGCGCTGAGGAATGTAGGCTTCCGGCTGGTAATAGTCGTAATAGCTGACGAAATAATGCACAGCATTGTGCGGAAAAAAATCTTTAAACTCGGAGTACAACTGGGCAGCCAACGTTTTATTGTGAGAAATCACAAGAGTTGGCTTTTGAATTTGCTGAATGACGTTCGCCATCGTGAACGTCTTGCCCGACCCTGTAACCCCCATCAGCATCTGATGCTTTTTAGCGGCTTTGATTTGCTCAACCAGCGTCTCAATTGCTTGCGGTTGATCACCACCAGGTTGAAATGGCGAAGTAAGTTTAAACATAATAAACGATGAATTCCCACAAGGCCTAAACTTATATCTTATTGCCAAATCCCGGCACGACTAGGCTTCCTCAAGAAACGACCACAATTACTCATTAACATCAGGAC
>JAAEMV010000219.1 GCA_024225195.1 Planctomycetaceae bacterium
CCCGTCCATACGTGCAGGTGCCGTGTTGCAACTCCGCCCTTGTCGCTGATTCGATTGAGTCCTACAGGACGCCCATCAACGGTGAGCCAAAGCTGAGGTATGGAGCTGTATTGGTTCTTTGAGTCAAAGATCAGAACTTTTCCGTTTGCTTCTTTAAACGATAAAGGAGTGTTGAGTTTTTCGTTCTTCATGCTCGTCCATTTTCCCGCAGAGTGATCCATGTGCATGTAGTATAGATTGCGTCGGCTATGGGGCAGGTTGTCCTTTGATGCGTGCCAAAGGAACATGAGATGGATATGGTCACGATTTGGATCCTTAGTGAAAGCCGCGTACCATCCATTTCCCGGAGGAGAGCGCCCATCGAGCACATGCACTTCCCTGGACCAGGTACGACCATTGTCCTTACTGGTTACATAGGACCAGTTTCCTCTATGCGTTTTTCTGCGGTAAAAACTGTAAATCGTGCCGTCGGACATCACGAAAAGCTGAGGATAGGTACTCTCGGTATAAGGAAGGCGGGACGAATAGTCCTGCCAATCATCATTACTCAACGGTTTTGAAGATCTGCTGTAGCGCATCTTTTTATTATGTCCCCCATAAAAGACATGCAGAAAACCTTCTCGATCAATCAGTATGGAGGGATTGCCGTGGTAGTCCTGCGGGGAAATCAGGTTCGTCCCTACCCGCTCATGAGCCGACCATTCATTCTTTTTATGGCTATAAACAGAAACGTAAGGGTGGTTGTCGGGACCCACCCAAGCCAGATAAGTTTTTCCACTGCGATAGTGAGCCCTTGACTGATGAAATTTATAGAGGTTTCCCCAGGCGTTATTAACCATGGGCGCCGACTCCAGCAAAGAAGCACTGATGATGATTAGGGTCATCAATGAGAATGTGCGAGTGGATTTATTCATTGTGACGTAGTTATCCTTTACTAATTACTGGGGCCTCTAAACTCGATGAGATCGATTTCACGCAGACGCGAATTTTCGGGGGTCAACGTGCCGAGGTTGTATTTCGGATCGATGTTCGGTTTGGGCACTTCGATTTTCGGGGCCAGTACTGGTCGGAATCCCACACCTGAATAGGGCCAAGCAGGCATCATCCACAATCGCGATGCCGACCGCACGTAACGCAGGCGGTCGGCGTCTGTAACTTTCCTGGGAACCTTCCTCGTAGAAGCGATAGGATCATAATTGGCTACTTTATTGAATTCATCGACCCCTCCACGAAGGACCTTGTTTCTTCCATCAGAAAACGCCACCGGATCCGTCGCGCTGCCTTTTTTGTACGGTGCATAATCATCGAGCACCCATTCCAGAACACCCATGTGCATGTCCGACAAACCGAATGCGTTGGTGCTTCTTGTTGCTCTTCCGGCCAGTCTTTGTTCTTTTGTTGCCTCATCAAGTCGACCTTCTTCCGCATCTGTTCAATCTTCTCCAAAAGAGCAACGTATGCAGGGGTTGTTTTTAACTCGGCTTGGGC
>JAAEMV010000220.1 GCA_024225195.1 Planctomycetaceae bacterium
AAAATTAGCCCGTTATAAAAATAGGGTTTAACAGCTTTCTTGGAGCTATTTTGAGGAGTTTGTCTGCTGAGCCACCGCAAAAGCTAATTGCTCTAATTCCATTGCCAAATCCACCCCTACGACACTTACGGATTTTGGAAGAGTCAAGGTAACCGGTGCGAAATTCAGGATTCCAGTAATTCCAGCTTGGATTAGACACTCTACCGCTTCATTGGCTGCCTTTGCAGGGACCGCCAAAATCGCCAAGCGAATCTCTTTTTCACGAACCAATTCAGGCATCCGATCCAAATGATCCACCACCAGACCTTCAAAAGATTGCCCCACTATTTTAGGCGAAATGTCGAATGCCAACTTAACTTGAAAGCCCTGACTGCCAAATCCACGGTACCCCAGCAACGCCTGCCCCAGATTCCCGCAACCAATTAAAGCGGCCGGCCATGTCTGGTCAGTCCCAAGAATCTGCCTAATTTCGCCAACCAATTCTTCACACCGGTACCCAATCCCTGGATAACCAAATTGACCAAAATAGGCGAAATCCTTCCTTACCTGGGCGTCGGTAACTCCCAATCGACTACCAAGTTTTGAAGAACTTATCGTCTTTCTACCAACTCTTAACAATTGTTGCAGTTCGCGCAAGTAAAGACTGAGGCGACTTACTACCGCTTTGGGAACGCTCGGATCAGATTCTTGCTTTTGACTGGTCACATAAACTAGCTGTTGAACTCGATTTGGTATCTCCGCAGCAGCGATTTTTAGAATCAGAGAGAAAACTTCGCCTAAAAATCGCCTTCTCCCCAAAAACCACGCTGCACTTTTATAACTCAAATATACAAGGCGGCCATGGCATCTTGCAAAGAACGTCCGCAAACTTAAAAACTGACGCTCTAATTAGCCCGATCCGCAACCACGAACGGAATTCTTTACCGCCGTGACCTGCTGTGGAATCACGAACACGGGAAATAGTCGCTCAAGAATTGAAGCCAACCCAACTTCGCAAGCCAGCACACGCCGTATAAATGACCTAACTACAAGGGTTAATCCAATAACTACGGCTTGAAGGTAAATTCCACGCAACACGTAAGTATTCACACCAATCATTTGCGTGACCCATGACGCATTGATTTTCTGCGCATTCAACATAACCCGCAAATGATGGCTACATTTTCTTATTTCAGCGACCAACAAAGGCAACCTAGTTAACCTGCCCATCCTAGACTGCC
>JAAEMV010000221.1 GCA_024225195.1 Planctomycetaceae bacterium
ACCGCTATATACTCTGCGGAGACGGAATCAAAATCGCGAAGGAGGCCCAAAAGATGCCGGGAGTGAAAAAACTTCACCAGGAATCGGACAACTCCGGAAAGGCGCCTTATATATATGGTCATCATTTTGGAGTGATCGGCGTTCTTGCCGGATGGGTAAAAAAAAAATCTTTTGTGTGCCCCTTTGCGCGGAACTGCATGAAGGGGTCGAGGAACTAAGGAAGTTACAAAACAAAAAAGCTCCGATCCTTAACGGAGAACACAAAACGAGCGTCACAACGTTGATGGCTGCAATGGCGTCCGATTTTGCGGCTGCCTTTGGGGTCAACTGTCTCCTTGTGCTGGACGCCTACTTCGCGGTGGGTCCCGTGTTTCTTTTGCTCCGCCAGACGACCGATGCGGCCGGCGAGCGTCTTGTCCATATCGTCACAAGGGCGAAAAGCAATGCGGTCGCTTATGAAGATCCTCCGCCCCCGACCGGTCGTCCCGGAAGACCGCGCAAATATGGTACCAAACTGAAATTGTCAAAACTGTTTGACGATTTTTCGGAACGGTTTCAGCAAATCGAAATCGATCTTTATGGCAAATGCAAAACCGTTTCTTTTCTCTGTCTTGATTTGATATGGAAACCCGTCGGACAAAAGGTGCGTTTTGTTCTGATTTGCGACGGCGATGCGCATTTTATGTTAATGTGTTCGGACCTCGCCTTGCCAGCTCCCGATATCATCAGGGCATACAGTTACCGTTTTAAAATCGAAGTCAACTTCAAGGTACTGAAACACCTCACTGGCGTTTTCTTCTATCATTTCTGGACGGCGGCATGTCCGAGGCTTTCCAGAAAAAAACGGATTGATCTTGGTAAAATCACGGACTCTGAATCCAAACGGTTGGTTCGCCAGACTGCGGACGCAATCGAGGGGTTCGTGAACATGGGTTGCATTGCAACCGGAATTCTTCAGATTCTCTCCATGAAT
>JAAEMV010000222.1 GCA_024225195.1 Planctomycetaceae bacterium
CGTCTAGAAGAGAAATCAGTCATGGATGTCGGCCTGATTTCGTCAGCGTTAGCGTTAGGGCGGGGTTTAATGCAGGGACATTAGGGTACGAGATTTCGGGTGATTAGGAAGTGAGTTTTAGGGTTCGGTTTTCGGGTTAACTTTTAGGGGTTCGAGTTCGGATTAAGAGTTCGGGTGAGAGCGTTAGCGTCTAGGAAAAAAGTCAGACATCGCTGTCTGTTTTAATTCAAACGCGTTAGCGTTAGGGTTAGGGCTACGTTGGTTTGTAACTCGGGTTTTAGGGATGGTAGTGTTGTGGGTAGGGTTCAGAGTAGAGATTGGAGTAGTAGGCAACAGGTTGCGTAGTCGGGATAAAAAATAAGCAGCATTGCGCGGGTTTTTAGCCCCAACAACAGTACGTAGATTATCCACATTATACGCAAGTTGCATGTCCACATCGTTCGTTACATCAGGTGGTAACTGCAAAATGTCATGCCAGGGTATACGTAACGCGCGGTTGTAAATACATGGAACATACACTAATACACTGTCGCTACTATCTACTATACTGGGGTCCACATTGGTACGGTCGCCAAGGAGTATGCGGCGTTTTTCCTGGCGGCGAGTGACTCGATTCTTGAGGTCTTGTAGTAGGTCTTCTCGGCGCGGAAGGTCTTCGTATAGCAAGTCGAGGTAACCAGTGGTATATCCTCGGGCTATCAGGCGCTCATAGAATAGCCGGGCCATACGTAGAAAATCTGCGTCCTCACTACAGTGCAACCGGTAGCGTTTCAATTCGGTAACTACCAGATTGCGGAACACGGCAGGGTTGTGCGAGGAATGGGGTGTAATGTACATGAACCGGTTGGTAGGTTTCTGATACAGTTTCGTAGTCGGATGAATAGAATTCACCGAGATACTTATCTCGAGGTCCAAGAAGACTCCACTAGTCCCGTGGGTAACTCCATCGAGCTGTATCGCCGCGCAGCGCTGGTTGAATAGTTGGATGAGATTGTCTTTGTCCTTACGGTGCAGTAGACTAAAAATATCATCCAGGTATCGACCGTAGTACAGCGGTTTGACCTTGTTTAAAACAGGGCGTTCTAAATAGGCAAGCACGATGTCGGCGTACATTACTGCAGCAGGGGTACCCATCGCAGTACCCGTCAGCTGATGATAGATCACTCCCATAAATTGTAGGTAATTATTGGTCAGAACCCACTCCAGAAGGTCAACGATAAGGTCAATCTGCGGGGGCGAAACGTCTACCGGGATTCTTTCTCCGCGCCGCGCGCGAAGGTGGATTCCCAATAAAAAGTTTCGAACCGCCTGTAAACCGAAATCAATCGGGATAGAGGGGTATAGGCTCGCTACGTCTGCACAGACAACCACCAAGTCAGGATCGTCGGTGCGCAGACCTTCCATTTGTAGAATCACGTCGGCGCTGTTCGTCACTATATTTGGAATATAGGGGCGCAGTTGCACGAGATAGTTGTGAAGGTATAGGGAAGCGTGGTAGGTGACCGAATTTATGCTGGATACGATGGGCCTTCCTTTCGTCGGGCCGGGTTTGTGCATCTTTGGGAGGCAGTAGAAAGCAGGGACACGCAGCGTGGTACTGTCCTGTAGTTGTAACAGACTACGGGCGAGCGGGGTAATCACGAAGCGTCGGAGCCGGGGAACCCAGCTTCCATGTTGCTTATGCTTCTGCAGGATCTTGAGAAGACAAGTGTAGAGTCGGTTGGGGTCGTAGGTTTGTATCACTTGGTAAGTGGTGGTGTCAGCTAATATGTCGGTGCACATTTTATTATACTGATCCACAAACATGACCGTGGTACCTAGGTTCTTATCGGCTGGCTTAAATATAACATCACTTCGGTTTGAGAGACTCTCAAATGTGTCCATGATGAGCTGGTCACGAGTACTCAGCTGAATATTTATGGCCGCGGATAGACAGGTTTGGAGACGGGATTCACATGCAGACAAATACACATCAAGAGTGTTTTGTATTGCAGCTTCTGAGTCGGGCACAGAAAGCGGATTGTTTGATTTGACACATGGGTACAGTGGTTGTTCGTCGGAAGAAGAAGGACCATAGTACACACGCCACTTAATATTACGAACAAATTTAAACAAAGCAGCAGCGTATTCAGGGAAAAGGGAGGAAGGTTTCACCGCATAGCGAGGAACATACTTCAGACCTAAACCTAACACAGCGCGTTCCACCGGGGAAAGCACAGTAGATACACCAGGAAATGTAAAAATATCATTGTTCACAATATTTAACGATGCCAGGCATCGTGCTTGGGACTTTAATTTCCGCGCCTGGAGGACTCCCGGCGTTGCGATCTTCCGCGGTCGGAATCGTGGTCGTCGCGACGGTCGCGATGACGCTGACGAGGCGGAGGGGACGGGGAGCGGCGCGAGGTCCTGGGTCTCGAGTTCGAGTGCCAGCGGTCGTCGTCGCGATCCCGAGACGGAGAGGGTTGACGCTTGTACCGAGAACTGTCGGACCTGGACGGTTGGCGCGAAGGAGACCTGTAAGAATGACGGTCGCGGCTGCGACTCTGGCGTCGGTCTTGACGGTCCTCCTGGCGCTGCGGAGGGCGGCTGGCTCTGCCGTCCCTGCTCGGGGTCTGTGCAGTAGACCTTCCGCCAGGCCCAGATGAGTTTTTTGGACCCTTCTGGTTGGCAGCTGCAGTGCGAGTGCGGGCGGGGGCCGAAGTACTCGAGGCGACAGTGGTCAGTTGGGCCAGCGCGGCACTCATCTGAGCAAACTGAGCCTGCAGAGTGGCCAAGGTGGCCGAATCAGCGGAAACGGGAACCGGAGCCGGAGTAACGTTTACTCGAGCGGCTCTTCCCGGAGGGATGGCAGTTGGAGCGGCAGCAGCAGCTCGAACAAAAATTCCCGGAGCGGCGGCAGACGTGGACGAAGAAGTTGTCAAGGGGTTTGCGGCGGCGGCGTCCTCTGTCATGGTGACATCCGTGTCCACGGCAACGGCAGCGGCAGCGGTGTCGGCAGCGGTGCGGCGGGCAATGGACGCATCGGAAAGCTCTTTCACGTGACGTTCGTACTCGTCTCGCTTCGCAGCCAGAGCCAGTTCGACCCGGGAGCGAAAGGCGGTAAAGTATGCATCGAAAGCATGCATGAACGGGTTCAGCGACGGGCTACTGCCCAGAAGCTTATCACGGAGAATGGTTCTCTCTTGCAGATCTTGCAGAATCTTCTTGGCGTTCGTAAGGTCTATCTCAAGTAGAACTACACGACTTTCAAGAATCAACTGCATGCAGTCAAGGAACAAAGAGACCTCATTGGCCTTGTGTCTCTCTCGATCTTCCGCATGGATGGAATGAGGAAGGTTCTGGAAAGGAACAAACTTGTGACAAAGGTCAGCAGGCCGGGTCTTGTGCATCAGGTGGTCCTTCATCGTGGCAATCGTGAACTTCTTTCTGTAGACAGCCTTCAATTGGTCTTTGAACTCGGTGAAGGCTTGATTCTCCCAGACAGCGAAGGTCTTCTTGACACTTTCAGGAACTTCGACTGGCCACATGTTTGGAATCATGGTGCCCAGAGGAACAGGAAGTCGCGGCGAAGCGGTCGAGAAACTCGAGGTCGTCGCAGAAGGCGGGTCAGGCTGGCTGTCCTTGGATTCGAGGGTCGCTGAGGACTCATCGGTACTTGAAATACCTCCCATAGGGTCGTAATTCATCATTGTAGCGGCTCTACTCGGAATGGGGTTAGGGTTACGGGTGACGGGTTAGTTTGAAACAACGTCGACGAGTGAGCTGCGCAAAGAGACTTTGAACAAGTCAAAAGAAACTCAGTTTGGAAAGACTGAGATCGTTGGTTGCTTCGAAAGACAAAGATTCCACTTCACGACTAGTTTCGTTAAGATGGAATTAACTCTTCAGGTGTTGAATATGGAAACAAGGCAAGCAAAGAAACCAAAGACAAAGGCGGTCGTCGGAAGTCGAGAGAAAAAGCCACAAGTCGACAAGAATGGACAAAACAAGTGCATTCAAACTAAGAATGGACAGGGGGGTGCATTCAAACTAAGAATGGACCGGACAAGTGCATTCACGACAGTACTTTCCCGGACGGGTGACGACATACATACAATCCAAAGTTAAGACACCATTAAATTATAGTACCACACATAGAAAGGAGGCCAGTTTACAACCAATCCGTATCAATATATGCAAAGATACATTACTACTAAAGTGCACATAGCAAAATAACTAAAATGGTGATCGTTTGGTCGTATTCACACATGAAAAATATGTACCGGGTAGACACGCGAATAGTCCACTGTGTTTCGTCAGTATCCAAAAACCGACAAATACAGGGGGTGTTAAATGTCGTAATAACACGCATCATAGCAGGTAAGGAAGGTTCATCATAGTAATCAAACTGTGTCTTCAATACTAGCCAATTGCAGGTACGACAATTTACGATGTAACAGTGTAGTGTGTGGCTACAAAAATTACCAAAGGTACTGTATTTACTATCATACAAGTACAACACACAGTATACAAAACTTTCATATCACCAATCAACATAACTATGCAGTAGCGTTATGAAGAATCGGCAGAACGATAGGATTGATACTACTATCGGGAATAGAACACAGAAAATGCAAAATTTTGGCACAAAAATTATGCAAAATGGTTATAAAATGGGTACAGGAGGTAAATTTGAAAAAAATACACTTTCGTACACAAAAACTGACTTTTTTGGTACGAAATGTAGGTGGTTTTTTTCTGTTTAAACCCATGGAATATGTACCGGATGCAAGTGGGACATACATATACATGGTTTTTACATCATTTAGAGGGTAGTGAAAATTAGGCTTTTTCGGCACGAATTACACACAAACTAATCAGCTTAAAACGACCATCCTTTGCCATATATCAGCCGTGCGGCGAGTGTAGAGGGACACGCCTTGGGATTTCTGACCGGGAATAGGATGCAGAAAAAGTCTTATTTGGCCTATATATAGAGAGACCAAATCGGGCTTGCGGCATAGCACTTAGAAATTCTCTAAGGCCGTAGGCATTGCACCGACAGTTGGTCTCCAACGCAAACCGCATCCGATGATGCACTCGTAGGGGATTATTGTTTGCAAAATGGTGACTAGGGCGTTGAAAGGGGTAGTAGGTCTAGCATTTGGGAGACTTGAGAACAGTAGGGAGCGCATATTGGGCACGTGGCGGTACTCCAAAGTCGGCTAAAATTAGGTATTTTTTGGCAAAAAATACGGGTTAGCGTAGGATAGCAACGGTGTAGAGTGTACTGGGTGGAAGGTTAGAATTGTTGGCTAATCAGCTAATGCAGGGGCATATTTGGGAGGCGGATGTGGGCACATAGAAGTCAGATTAGGGTGATAGGGGTGTGCGAATCTGGGCAAGAAAGAGGTATCAGACCACATGTAGTGACAATATATTGTGTAGCTTACAAGGGGGTGATACTTAATACTCCTTTACATATGCCCAAAAGCAGACAAACTAGTCTGAGTTAACTAGGGTGCCGTATTGAACTATTTCAGGGTGCCGTATTAAACTTAGGTAAGAACTAGGATACAGTGAATTAGGGTTCGATTAGGGTTCGATTAGGGTTCGATTAGGGTTCGATTAGGGTTCGGGTTCAGGTTTAGAGTTCGGGTTGGAGCGTTAGCGTCTAGAAGAGAAATCAGTCATGGATGTCGGCCTGATTTCGTCAGCGTTAGCGTTAGGGCGGGGTTTAATGCAGGGACATTAGGGTACGAGATTTCGGGTGATTAGGAAGTGAGTTTTAGGGTTCGGTTTTCGGGTTAAC
>JAAEMV010000223.1 GCA_024225195.1 Planctomycetaceae bacterium
CTCGCGTATGAAAGAACGTAAGAAGCCAGGTCTTCATGGTGCCCGCCGCGGTACTCAGTTCTCCAAGCGTTAATTCGTCGAGGACATCCTCAAACGATCAAAAGCGTTCCGGTCATCCGGAACGCTTTTTTTGTGCATTCAGGTTGGTCAGGCCAGTAACCGACTAAGAGCTGACGGTCAACGCGCTGGTCGCTGCCGGATTTGCGGTCACCTCTCCAATAACACACGTCTCTTCAAACCCTTCGTGACCTAGAAAGTCCAAAACCTCAGTCAAACGACTCTCGGCGATCCCAAACAAGAGACCACCGCTGGTCTGCGGATCAAACAACGCCGCGTTAGCGGGTGATGCCACATCACCAATGAACTGCACCTTGTCAGTCACCAGACGATTATCCGGAGCGAGCGTACTTTCGATCCCCGCATCGATCAAAGCCTGACAACCGGGAAGCAGCCGAACCTCCTCCATCCTGATCGTTGCCGACTTGCCACTAGCCTTTAACATCTCAGCCAGATGCCCCGCCATCCCAAACCCGGTGACATCGGTAATCGCCGATATCTGATAATCCTGAATTAACCGAATCGCAATGTAATTACTTAAAAGCATCGTGTTGACCAGCGGAAGATAGCTCTTGCCCGGCAACAAACCCTGCATCAAAGCCGCCAATAAAACGCCCGTCCCCAGCGGCTTTGTTGAAACTAGAAGATCTCCCTCCTCAAGCATTCCCTTCGTTTTGGGATCGGTCAACTGCCGACCCAGAACTGTAAATCCAGCCGTCAGCCGGGGTCCTTCAATCGAGTGACCTCCCACAATAGTGGCGTTCATCTTTTTCAACTCGGCAACGCTGCCCGCCATCAATTCACGCATGACCTGTAACTGAGCCCGTGGATGCCCCAATGGTAACTGAACGATCGCCAGCGCTGACGTCGGTTGGGCACCCATCACGCAACAATCACTTGCCGAATTTAAAAGCGCGATTTGTCCGACAAGATAAGGGTCGTCCATTGGACTGGCAAAGAAATCAGTCGTGACGGTTACTTGACCACCGTGCGTTCGAATAACCGCTGCATCATCTGGATTCTCTAAACCAATGATGACATCCTCGTGCGTCGGGACCTCTAACTCTTTGAGAACCTCACCGAGTAATTTACTACCGATCTTCCCTCCACAACCAAGGCACCGCATCACGTCTTCTGGATCGGCTGACACTTCGCCGGGCCCCATCTCCATCGGTGAATAATCCTGATACATCTTCATGAACTTTAAATCGATACGATTCTTTAAAGCCCAGCACCATCGCCCCTGGAAACTCCTGCTTTTGTATTCACCAATCGCGCTGCCATCGGCAGTGTTGATCAATTTTAAGAAGTCCGTCTGCGGCACATAGTTGACTAACTTACGATGCTCGAGCAACCTTCGAATGTTATCCCAGAGGAACGGCCCCTGACGCACCGCAAAGACCCCCGCCTTTACCAAGGCTTGGTCCTGCATGGTCCCCGAATCGCCCACAGCAAAAATTTGATCACTTGAAGTCGACTGCAGCGTCGACTTGGTCAACACAAACCCACGCTCGTCGCTTTCAAGCGACAACGCCTTGAGGATCGGAGGGGCAATCGCACTGGTCGCCCAGATCACAACATCCGCTTCTTCTGTCGCCCCATTTTTTAACACCAGACCTGAAGGCGTGATCTGGGCAACACGGGAGCCTGCCACGGCTTTGATTCCGCGACGTTGAAAGTGGGATTCAACTTTATCGCGAGTTGATTCCAACAGCCCGGCCCCAATCCGATCTCCTCCAGTAATGAGACTAATTTCGCATTGCTTACCCGATTCGAGTCCAAGACTCGTTGGATTGGTTTTCATTCGCTGGTCGAGACACAATGCGATCTCGATACTGCCAATGCCTCCCCCGACCACGGCGACCCGTGGACTCCCACTTCCGCCGAAGGCCTCCAATTGCTCCCTCAATCGAGACAGAAAGGTCTGCATCGGTTTCACGCTAATCAACGGATTCTGATCCGAAATTTCAACATCACCAAAAGTTGGAACCGATCCGACGCCAATGGAAAGTGCGTCGTATGCCAAGGAGGGGCGGTTCCGGAATAACAGCCGTTGCTCCAACGGATCGACGCCTATCACTTCGTCGAGAATCAATCGAACTCCCGCAGACGCACACAACCGAACGAGGTCGATTTCCATTTTTTCAGTGGGATATTGCCCAGCGAGTACCCCCGGCAACATCCCGGAATAAGTCGAAATTGGAAAATTGGATACGCACACCAATTCTGCATTTTCCAATGGTTTCATTTTCCATTTTCGCAGAACGTGAGCATTGGTGTGCCCAATCCCGAGAAGTACGACTGTATTTCTACCTAGTTTTTTTTGCATTCAATTCAGCAGACAAACGACAGGGTTCAAAATTTCAGTAATTCAATCATAATCTTCTGTTACCGGAGCACGGTCACGCTAAATTATAACAGCGGATCAGCCATATCGCTTCTATGAATCTGACTGGTATCGCTCCTTACACATTTCATCGGCAATCGCTTTACCCGCAAACATCGAACCTTGATAAGATTCTTATATCCACAGATTAACCAAGGCATCGCCATTTCGACAGTAGAGCCATTGGACAAATCACTCAATCCGATTCGCAACGACAACATCGCCACCCCCGTTCAGGCCGTTGTTTCCCGAACTATCGAAGTCATTTTGATCTTCGGATGCCTGCTAATGTTCGCTGGTCAGATTCCACCGGATGTGAACGAATCTCACTACCTACCCAAAGCAAAACACTTCTGGGACCCATCTTGGTGTGCAGGTGACCTGTTTTTAGGCTCATCATTTTCCCATTGGCTGTTTTATGTGACGACCGGTTGGCTTACGCGTTTTCTTTCCCTCGCAGCCACCGCCTGGGTTGGCCGAATCGCCACCTGGCTATTGTTTGCCTACGCCTGGCAACGCCTAAGTTGGAGGGTTATCTCCATCCGATGGTTCTCAATTTTTTCCTCCATTTTATTTCTACTGCTAAACGATCGCTTCCATATGGCAGGAGAGTGGGTCGTTGGTGGATTTGAAGCTAAGGGAATCGCTTATGGGTTTGTCCTGATCGCCCTTGGAAGCCTTGCGAGGAAAGACTGGCGGTGGGTCTGGCCCTGGCTGGGCGCTGCCGCAGCATTCCATGTGCTCGTGGGAGGGTGGGCGATGATCGCCTGTGGTTTTGCATGGCTCCTGATTCAACTTACGACCACACAGAATTTCAGATCCATTCTTGCTGCCGCTCGGCAGCAGGCACCAGCACTCGCCGCCGGGTTTTCACTTGCACTTGTCGGCGCATTGCCACCGCTTCTCTCTGATCAGTCAGCTTCCCCAGACGTAACGGTCGCAGCTAGAAGCATCTATGTGAATCATCGCATTGCTCATCACCTTACGTTTGATGCGTTTCCTACATTACATATTGCGAGGTTTACATTCCTAGCAATTGTCTGCTGGCTCTTAAACAAATGGTTTGACTGCTGCCAGGATTCGTTCCAGCAAAAATTAAAACCGCTATTCCTGTTTGCCGCCGGAAGCCTTTGGATCGCATTCGGCGGCCTGCTGTTAAGCGGCCTTGCCGAGCAGGGCAGGGGAGCAAGTCCATTAAGCGAGAACTTACTGAGGTTTTACTGGTTCCGACTCGCTGATTTTGCCATTCCTGCCACAGTAGCCATCGCCAGTTGCGC
>JAAEMV010000224.1 GCA_024225195.1 Planctomycetaceae bacterium
AACTGACAAGAGTCTTGAGTCCTTGCAAGATTTGCCTCGACTGGAGTCGCTGAATTTGGGTTGTATTAAAGGGTTGACGAATGAGGGGCTCAAAAACCTTAAGGGGAACACGGGGCTGACGTATTTGAACCTTGGTGATAACGATAATTTTTCAGATGTCGGACTTGGGAATCTTGGGGCAATGGTTTCCCTCAGAGAATTGAATTTATGGAGCTTGCCAAATTTAAGAGGAGATGGCCTGGAGGTATTAGACTCGATGCCTCAACTTAGGACGTTAAATTTGGCAGATTGTTCGAATCTGACCGACGCAGCAATCAGGCACGTTGGTCGCAGTACTAATTTGGTGAATCTCTATCTTGACAATTGCACCAAGATCTCTGACGAGGGTGTCAGTGAACTGAGTAAACTTTCAAATTTACAAGAATTAACCCTCGACGGCTGTCTTGGGATTACCGACAAATCGCTGGCCAGTCTCATCAACCTTCATTCCCTTGAATACCTTGTGCTTTCAAATTGTCCCCGCCTGACATCTCAAGGGATTGCCAAATTGGAAAAGGCACTATTGAATTGTGAAATTGTGAGAGATTGAAACAGAATCAATCTAAAGCGAATTTTCAGTAGCCTGATGTGCTTTGGGCGTCAAACGATTGGCCACTCTAGTTTGTTCATAGTTTTTTAAAAGTTCAAATGACAAATATATTCTTTAGTAAGATTTTTCCTGCGGGATTTATTCTTGTTGGCTTGATTTTTTTTGCGTTAGGTGTCGTCCAATTTTTTGAGGCAAAAGCAACTTCATCATGGCCTTCGGTTGAGGGGAGAGTTTTGTCAGCAAAAGTTGAGTCGCAATCTTATCGTAATTCGGATGGCAAAAGGTCGAACAAATTCCGTCCTGTGGTTAAGTATGCCTATACGGTAGACGGAACAGATTATGAAGGATCGCGGTTGAAAATTGGGAACCAATCTCATCGCAAGCCTCGTCGTGCGCAAGAAGCGATTGCTGCATATAAAAAAGACAAAGCCTGCACGGTCTACTTTGATCCGAATGATCCTGAGTCCGCGGTGTTAGAAAATGGCGTACAGTTGGCCAATGTTTTCTTCTTTCTATTACCAATTGGGTTGTTCGCGGTTGGTATTTTAAGTGCGATTTTTGTTCCTTATGCGATTCGTCTAGAAGAGGCCAAAAAAATGCGAATTGCTGCATATCAAAAGGAGAAGGAAAGATTGGGTGCCTGATTGTTCCCGTTTTTTGCCCCGCGAAAGTCCCGAACGACGATGCCGAAGCCGTTTTATCAAAACCGCTGGCTGGGTTGTTTGTTAAAACCTCTCGCCGCGGTTGGCTCAGATGCGGAAAGCTCTACTCGTGTATACGGACTTGAGAGATACTGCTGATAGCCGTTCGACTTTTTTCCGTGGTTGGTAAAGAAATCGACGCGGGACGCCCCTTCCTTCAAAGGAATAATTGCGGTCCATGCGTTTGTTTTTTCGTCCAACTGCATATCCGTCCATTGGTCCTCCGGAATTCGCTCGTGAAGGAACGGCGCGGAGCCGGCGGGGGCTCGGTCATAGATCCACCAGATACGTCCATTTATTGGCTGAGGTCCTTCACCAAAACTCACACGAACAAGTAGCTGATCCTGGTCGATTTTATAGCTTGACGTCGGAGGGCTCAGCAAAGGCTCGCCGCCAAAGAAGTGTTTCCAGAGAAAGGCCTCCCTATTCTGTTCGTCCTTTGCCGTCGCGATATGCGGCGTATGATAGTGCCCACCACCTGGTTGATAATAGATAGGAACTTGAGGATGGTTTTGCGCACCCCAAAGAATGTCGTAGGCGACATAGTCATGGGTTCCTGGCTGGAACAAAATATCGACGCCGCGTTCCATTAGCCGATCCCAATTTTCGGTTATGCACGCGCTAGACCATAAACGATCCGAAAAGGTTTGCATTTTGTCCACGGAGCTACCCGCTCTCATATCTTTGCTGCTCTTAGATCCAACCATCACACGCTGATAAATTTTCGCCCGTTCTTGATTCAGATCGATACCGCCGTCCCTGACGGATTCAAAGAATGCTTCGTTTGCCGCTTCCACTTTGTCCATTACTTTTTCGTCGGCTCTTCGAGTTGGTGAATAGTAGGCAAACGCAATGTTGGAGCAGGTCGCGGTAAAACGTTCGTCATTTATTAACGCGACTGCCGGCGATATGCCGTTTTTGGAACTTCCCGATCCGGCTACTTTGCCTTTTTCAAAATAATCTGTCTCCGCATAGGCCGCCGTGGTCGCTCGCATTAAGGTCATCGACCAAATCCAGAGTGTCGTGTATCGCGGATTCAGATCCTGCATAAACATCCGCATCATTTTTTGTTCCAGCCCCTGTTTACCCGGGATCTGCCTGAACGCCTTGACGTGTGTCTCAACGACACCAACGCCACCCGCCAGCAACTTGTCTTGAAATTCAGTGGGCCGCGTATCTTTCATAAGCGTTTTGTATGCATTCGCTCCGGTAATACTAAAGCCCTTTGCCTTGCCTTCGAGCGGTACAATCAGCCGTACGGGAATCCGGTAATCTTGTCCCGGCCACCATTCGGCGACATTGATCTCGATCAGCTTCTGTCTCGTTGCACCAACGGAATGCCAATCCTGGAGAATCTTGGTATCAAGCGTGGTTTCGTCAAGGATTTCTTCTGTACTAAATAACGAATCAGTCGAAACAATCGGGGATGTTTTCGGCAAGTCCCGGGGTTCACTTTGGGTTTCGGACATCGGAGGTAGTGGTTGCCGTTTTGCTCTTTTGGCAGCCATCCGCAGCAAACCCTTCTTTTCTGAGTCGGATAGAGTGCCGTCTCCATCTTTGTCAATTTGCGGGCGTCGCTTGAGCACTTGCTGCCAGACGACAGCCTCTTCGGCATCAGAGATAGCCCCATCGCTGTTCGTGTCAGCTTGCGGAAAAAGCTCAAGAATCTTCTGTTTTATAGCATCGTCAGCCTGTACGGTTGATAATGCTGAAATCGCTACGATCGCCCAGCAAGCTACAAGTAATTTAGTCACGGCTTGAACCTTTCATGTGTTTGGATTAGCTACCCGCCTGTGGCCAATCAGTGGAAAAATGTCGGTTCTCACTGGCCACCCTCGTGGCATCTGCTGGTGGTAAGCGGCCTTGCCAGTAATCAAAATTACTTTGTTAGTTTGTCTACGAAGAAGTCAATCTGCGATGAGTATTTCGTTTTCGCGCCCGGGTATTTCAAATGGGCTTCTACTTTGAGTGCGTCTGTTTTTTCTTTAAGTGCGAACCCAAGGTTGACGTGATGAATCAGCCAGCCGCGAAGTTTTGTTCGATCAGACGGCGGTTTGGAAGTTGGTGAAGATCCATAGCTCATGAAGATCGGGGGATCACCGGCCGACACGGTGTTGATTGCTTCATAGCGGGCGGCGGTTTCGTTAGCTTCCTCAAGCGTCTTTGCCCCCCACATTTCGATATGGAGCTTTTCTCCGTCTTGCTCACCGTTAGCTGGTACCAAAATCGATTTGCCTGCTTTGCTCTCGCCCATCAGTGGACCAATCGTTTTTTTCCAAAAATCTAGGCTATTGCCTGTTTGACCACCGACGGTTGCGACGCAAGTCAGGCGAGTTGACTCTCTTTCGATGGGGTCGGAACTATCGGGTCTCGCCATGTCGTCGGTAAACGCGAGCCACATGCAAATTTGAGCACCAGCAGAACCACCGAATGTGGCGACTTTGCTTTTGTCGATGTTCCAATCGACTGCTTTGGAACGCATGAACTGCAGTGCCCGCTGTGCGTCGTGATAGGCTGCCGGCAACGGCGCGATTTGCCAGTAGCGGTAGTTGATGGCGGCAACCGAGATACCTGAATCAAGCAGTTGAGACAATTGGTCCGTTTTGAGTTTGTCTTTGCTGCCGTACTTGAATCCTCCGCCGTGAATGTAAATCGCTAGGGGAGTTGGTTTGGATGAGTCAGCCAGCCAAATGTCGAAAACCTGGCGTTCGTGTTCGCCATACTTGACGTTGGCAAAACTTGGCACTTTTCTCGTTGGGTTGGCTCCAGTTGCGGATGGACCTGTTTTTGCTCTCTTGGCAATTTGTCGTAGGATAATTCGCTTTTCGGCTTCGGAAAGTACACCGTCTTGATTTTTGTCAGCATTTGGAAATCGCTTCAGAGCTTTTTGGAAAACCGCTTCTTCCTCTGAATACGAGAGCACTCCATCGCCATTCGTGTCAGCTTGCGGAAAGAGTTTGAGAATTTGTTCCTTGTTTGTATCATCCGCATTCAACATCAACGCCCCCATTAAAAACAGGGCCGGGAAAAAGGCGAAATTACATACGTTTGTTTTCATCATCAAGGGACCCTTCAAAAAGATGGACTGCGGACACAGAATTAGGATAAGGTTAATGGTTGTTGAATTTGGGATTGGTTTTGGGAATGGGATAGTTTAGTTAGTCGTATGGATTCGTTCGATTTCCTTTCCAGGGGCATGTTCCGAGTAGTGATACCAAGTTTCAGACAGCTTTGCTGTTTCGATGAGTTCAAATTGTCGTTGCCTACCATTTGCAAACCTCGCTTTAATCCGAAGCACAACTCCGCTCTCCACGTCTGACCAAAGGTCAATTGCAGCCGGGTAGTTAGCTCGATTCGACTTGGTCGTCGCTCGGATGCGATATTCTTTGACTGTTTCTGATTCAACGAGTTCCATGTCGTATTGACGTTCGATCAGTGACAGTAATTCAGATATGCCGAGCGACAAGGGTTCGTCGGGAGAAGTGACAAGTTCCAGCAAACGCCTCTCAGGAATTTTGCTTCCCAGCTTTGATCCGATGTTTGGGAAATCGCTTGTCACCCAGACTGGTCCGTTTCGCTGGGTAACCCAGAAATCAGACCCATCGTGTCCCATCACATAAGCACCGCCGGCAGGCTTGATTACGAAACGTCCTCCACCACCCAAACTCATCATTAGTTCTCGTGTCCGTGTCTGATCGTCCGACCTCGAAGTGGTTATTCGGTAAGTTCGATCAATTAATTCCGAAGCCGCCAGTTGAGCTTTCCGCAATATGCTGTCAGCGTTTACAGGTGAAG
This sequence comes from Planctomycetaceae bacterium, assembly GCA_024225195.1. Lineage (GTDB taxonomy): Bacteria > Planctomycetota > Planctomycetia > Pirellulales > Pirellulaceae > Mariniblastus. The sequence goes on from JAAEMV010000224.1 coordinate 5,086, forward strand.
GCCATAGACCCCAGCTAACCAGTGCGATCAACATACAGCAGGCGGCAACTGACGAATAAGCGACCCAAAAGCGAGAACGTGGTAGATGTTTCGGTCGCTTGATACGCAAGGAGGACGTCGCTGGCTGCGATGGGTGTTTTGAGCCAATTTGAATTGAGGGTGCGACGATTTCCCCGACCTCCTGACCGCCAGAGGCTTGAGCATTTTCTGCGGAGAGGAAGCCGTCGTATCCAAGTGAGCGTAATCTCCCCTCCATTCGCATATGCGATAGAAACAGCGTTTTCGATTCTGTGGAAGTAGAAATTGCAGCGGCGAGTTGCTGTTCCTGATCGGGATCCAGATTTCCTTCGAAATGCCCAAGGATAAGAGCCTCTACGTCATCCCGGTTTATTGACTCATTATTCGGACGTTTGCTCATGAGCCTTCCTCCGCTAATCGCAATTTTTTCTGAATACAGCCATGAAGAAGTTTCCGCACACGACTGAGGGCACGTTGGATTGCCGATGGAGTCGAATCTAACTGGCTCGAGATTGACGTAAAGGACGCACCGCTTTCGTATCGCAAAGCTACGAGGCGTCGTTTGTCAGTGGGCAGACTGTTCAAACACTCCTTCAGCGCGGCGGACTCACTGTTAACAGTCATGACTTCCGTCTGGTCTTCTAAAAATGCAACGGAAACCACATCCATGAGTTCTGGCGATACAATTCGAGTGAATTTGGATGCCTTTTCACGTTTCCTAATAGCGTGAAAGGCCTGACGACGAACTACCTCCTTGGCCCAAGCTCGGAAATCGCGAATTATTTCTGTTTTTCCAACTTGTTCCATAACGACCACCGCTGCATTTTGATAAATCTCTTCTGAAAGATCTGTATCTCTTGTAATCGCGTAGAGGTAGCCCATGAATTCGCTGCGGAACTGAAGGTACTGTTGAATTTGTGGTGTTTCGTTCAAGACGATTACTAACTCCAATTAGATGACACAGTGCCAAGTACCGATATTGAGGTTTCCAGACACACAATTTGAAAAAATTAGTGAGAATTGTCTTAAATTTTTAATTTACTTAATGAACGGTTGATAAAAACTTTACGTCAAAGCTGATACTCCCGTCGCATGGCGACCATCTCGATCAAAAGTGTAACTTGTACCGACATCTCTAATTCTGCTAACTACGAGCTTGTAAATCAAATTATGCGCTACTTGTTTTGTTTTGGTCGTTACCGAAGATATTGCGTGTCTTTAGTTGTTTTGATGAGCTTCGGCATAGTAAGTTATTTAGTACACGGTACATCGTGAATTTGCTCTCACTGACCGCGGTTTTCGGTTACGATTAGCGTGAGTAACAATTATTTTTTAGAGATGCGAACGTATGGCGACCCGAATTATATGTTTCCGTATTCAAGTGCAGAGCCCTGCCCTGCTGATAGTTTTTGTTTATGCGGTTGCTTTAGCTGGAATGGCTGAAACTGTTCAAGCTCAGGAAACGTCTGTAAATTTCAATCGGGACATCCGACCTTTATTGTCCGATCGCTGCTTTCATTGTCATGGTCCAGATGAAGAAGACCGACAGGAGGGGTTGCGGTTTGACCAAAGGGATGGTGAGGAAGGTGCGTTGAACGTTCTCGTACCTGGCGATGCAGATGCCAGTGAGCTTTATCAACGGATCACTTCGGATGATCCTGATTTGGTGATGCCGCCTCCAGATTCTCACAAAAAGCCACTTAGTGAGGCCGAAAAGAAACGGTTCCAATCTTGGATTAACGAAGGCGCTGCCTATCAGACCTTCTGGGCGTTCACACCGCTATCGCAACCCGTGCCTCCTGTAAATCAAAGTGATTCTTGGTCGACTAGTCCCATCGACCAGTTTGTAAAACGGAAACTAGATGAAGTTGGGGTTTCCCCTCAGGCTGACGCGGATCGGAGGACGCTATTACGTCGACTTTCCCTTGATCTGACAGGTCTGCCTCCTAGTCGTGAAGAATTAACTAATTTTCTATCCGATCAGTCCGTCAACGCTTATGAAAATGCTGTCGATCGTTTGTTGGATTCAACTAAATTTGGCGAACACATGGGGAGGCATTGGCTCGATCTGGTGCGCTTCGCTGACACCAACGGCATTCACCACGATCACTTCCGTGATCTCTCACCTTATCGAGATTGGGTGATTCGGTCGTTCAATGAAAATCTCCCGTACGATGACTTCGTCCGATACCAGTTGGCGGGCGATCTTTATGAGACTCCGACGAATGATCAACTGACGGCGTCCGGTTTTAACCGACTGCACATGATTATCGATCGAGGAACGATGTTGCCTGAGGAGAGTCTGGCGAGGAATGTGATCGATCGGGTTACATCCGTCGGCACAGCCTTCATGGGACTGACAGTGGGGTGTGCGGTTTGCCACGACCATAAATATGATCCCATTTCGTCAAAAGAATTTTATCAACTGTACGCCTTTTTTAATAACATTGATGCGACACCTGAAACTGGGGGGCGTTCTGGTAACGATTTTAAACGGGGATTGCAACAACCCTACATTGAACTACCAAGTTCCGAACAATCCAGCGCTCGGGAAAAGTTGCAAAAGCAAGCTGCTTTACTTCAAAAGCAACTTTCGGAACTGAAGGCCGGAGTAGGCAAAGCTTCGGATGACGAGGCCGCCGACAAAAGTGTGGCAGAAACGAATGCAGCGGAAACGCAACAAAAGATCAAGCAATTGGAATTAGAAATCAAGGAGTTACGCGGTGAATTAAGCAGGCTTGAAATGTTAATTCCTGCTGCGATGGTCATGAAAGAACGGGCAGAGCTTCGCCCCGCACACATCATGATTCGAGGTGCCTATGACGATCTTGGAGAACAGGTGGAACGGGCAACCCCAGCTTTCCTACCTCCGATGCCTAAAATCACGGGGCGACCCAAAAGTAGAATGGATCTTGCTAATTGGTTCGTTAGCGATGAGCATCCTTTAACGGCTCGCGCCGCGGTTAATCGATTCTGGCAGTAATTGTTTGGTGTCGGGATTGTGAAAACGTCAGAAGACATTGGGGCCCAAGGCGAATGGCCCAGCCATCCCGACCTTTTGAATTATCTGGCGGCACGTTTTGTCGCGTCGGACTGGGATGTGAAGTCGCTGATGAAGGAGA
>JAAEMV010000225.1 GCA_024225195.1 Planctomycetaceae bacterium
ACAACAGCAAAATTCGCTGGATTTTTTGACCCAAGTAATAAAAAAACGGGTGTACCCAAAAAGACGACGCCCCGAAAAAATTAAGGCGAGGGATTCTCCAGAAAAGATGTGTCCTTCGTCACACAAATTCCCAACCGTGACCTTGCGGAAGGATAAATCCGCCCCTCGCCGAGCGGGATAGATGGAGCATTCGAGCAATTTTTGGTACGATTATCATCGATCCATCTGCCGCTACTCCCGCACCGAGTACGTCCCGATGGGTAAACTACTTAATCGTATCATTTGATTAAGAGACCTGCTGTAGACGATCAGACGTAAACGACTTAAGACTTGCAAATTTTGTTTTAAGCTTTGAACCCGGGAAGACATTTTTCAATGCAGTCACTATTGAACCGTCACTACATTCTCTGTTTCGTATTCTTCGCGTTTGCTCTGTGCGACCTCGGAAAACCCCAACCTTGTCTGGGACAGGAACAAGGCCTCTTTCTACAAGACCAACTCGATCAATTTGGCGACATCCAGTCGAGCGATCCAGTATCCACAACTTCCAGCTTTCAGATCCTGACCGGAACACGTCAGGGGATTCTTAAAGTCACTGCCGATATCATTCCAAATTGGCATGTCTTTTCGATGAAAGATACTAATGGCCCCATTCCCACGAATATCAGCGTGGGTGAATCGGATGACTTCAAATTACTTGGAAAGTTTCGTCCGGATCGAAAACCGCACATCGTAACCGAAGAGGGGTTCGACAATCCCTGCGAAGAATTTGAGGGCAGTGTGTCGTGGTCCGCTCCGTTCGAAATCGCGACCGAAATCAACCCCGACGCACTAGTAATTAATTTGGTGATCAATGGGCAAACCTGTCAAACAAATGGCAATTGCAAACAATTCGAATACAACCTTACAAGTAAGTTCGACGGCGTTAGTGACGAACTCAGCATTACACCCGATTTCATTCAGCCAAAATTGAAAATCGAAGACCAAAAAATCCGTGGAGCACACGCGGAAATTCGCGGACAAATTATTCGAAATTCCGGCACTGACAAACCGCTCCGGCCAGGTGACGTCGCCCGCTTAGAAATAACCATCACACCTGACATTGACTGGCACGTTTATGCTTACTCGCTCGAAAAGACACGGATCAAGTCCACGATCCTTGGCCTGACTCAGACAAACAGCTGGAGCGTTGTGGGCCCGAAACTCTCAGAAGAACCTGAGGCTGGCGAGGCGTTCGGAGATCCCATGTTCGCCTATTACGAACCAGTAACGCTTGATTTTTACATTACTATTCCTCGCAACGCAAAGAAAAATCAACCTTTTCAATTTAGTGGAATCATTGGCCTCGAAACCTGTGATGAAACTCATTGCGATCCGCCCACTGGAATTGCATTCTCTGCCGTGCTCAATCTTGGAAAAGTCGCCGCCGCTCCACTTATTTGGAGTGACTCTACCTACGAAGCCGCCGAAAACGCGAACAAACCGCACGGAATTTCAGGGGGGGTACTTCCGGTTGACGATGAAGTCGACGATGAAGATGAAGCGGACGATGAGGCAGTCGCCTTGCTTGCTGATTCGCCCGAACAAATTGCAATCATGAACAGTCTTTATGACCCTAACGAAAAACAAAAGATCATCCTGTTCGAAGATCTCGATAAGTTTCCCGTCGGGACCGGTGGCAGTAGCACACTCGGGAAAACAACCTTCATTACCGCACTCTTCGGAGCGTTTTTTGGGGGAATGCTGCTGAATCTAATGCCATGTGTATTCCCTGTCCTTGGATTAAAAGTGATGGGGTTTGTGATGCAGGCCGGCAGCGAACCGGCAAAAATTCGCAAGCACGGAATTGCCTTCGCGTTTGGACTGGTCGTTTCGATGTGGATCCTTGGGGGAACCGTTCTCTTCGTCAAGCTTGCCTTCGGCGAGGCAATTAACTGGGGAGCCCAAATGGGAAACCCATATTTCGTGTGCGGCATTATCGTCCTGCTCTTCCTCTTGGGATTGAACATGGCAGGCGTTTTTGAGATCGGAACATCACTTTCTGGCGTCGATGGTGGTCAGAAAAAAGGCTACACCGGCTCCTTTCTTTCCGGCGTGCTTACCACGTTGATTGCCACGCCTTGCTCAGGTCCGTTTTTGGGTGCTGCCATGAGCTACACGCTGGCACAAGCCCCTTTGCCCTCCATGTTTCTCTTTACCGTTTTCGCGTTGGGAATTTCTTCTCCCTACGTCGTACTTTCATTTTTCCCGACGCTCATTTACAAGCTTCCCAAACCCGGCCCTTGGATGGAGACTTTCAAGGCAATAATGGCGTTTACACTTTTTGCAACTGTTGCATTCTTCATGCAGGCCTTTGGTGGACAGACCGGAGTCAGCGGCCTCAGCTGGCTTGTGATGGCACTCGTAGTCATTGGACTTGCCGCTTACTGCTACGGTCAGTGGAGTGAATCAAGCGTCAAGTTTTCAAAACGATTGACCGTCGGCTATCTCTTACC
>JAAEMV010000226.1 GCA_024225195.1 Planctomycetaceae bacterium
GAAACGTGTTGCAGAGATGTGTGGAGGTCCAGTGACCGGTTGCACATTCGAGGTCATGGATATTTTGAGAGATATTTTTGGGCCGAACTGAAGCACGATCCAGTTGTTAAGAAACATCCCTCCCTTCAACCCAATGGCAGCGGTTGAGACACGTTACTTTATTTCGCTGAATGCTGGAGTCCTTATGCAAACTTATAAATTGCGAGCGTCAGACAAAGTCTACGCTATATGTTTGCAAATGATCAAATCGAAAACGAATAGGCTTAGCGACATAACGACCGGTCAACTGTGACTATTTATTCAACTGCTTTTCAAAGTATTCGCCATCGTTAACCACTCTCGGATCCTTGGTTTCCTCTAAGGTTGCCATTAATTTGTTTTTAAGCGTATTTCTAACATTGCTGTAATCACGATGTTGCGCAACATTCTTTAGTTGATCTGGGTCAAGCTTTAGATCGTATAGTTCTTCTAAGGGCCGTTTGCCATAGGCGTTTTCGAAGAACGGCTTTACGTCGATTCGATTCCGGTTGGTGACGATCCAAGCTTTGGTTGGACCTGCATCTTCGTCGGCAAGCGTACAGAAGGTATTGTTGGTGAGTCGATCCAGTGTTGGTGTTTTAGTCATGTCATCAAGACCTTTGGGATCTCCAAGGGGAAATCGGTCCGGTTTGAAATTGATGATATAGAGATAATCTTTCGTCCGAATGGCTCGCTGTGGGTACGGTAGATTCCCCGCACGTGCTGCTGCGACGTGTCGCTCGCGGCCGGTAAAGACCTCCGTTCGATTAGGATCCACCAACCCGGAGGCTTCCGAATCTAAAGTTGGCCAAAGCGATTTAGCTGTCATGACGCTTGGAATGGTTACGTTGGCTGCATCTAAAAAGGTGGGAGCAAGGTCGGGAAGTGTGGTAAAATCTTCAACGATTCGCCCGCCCTTTACACCGGGGCCAACGATACAAAGAGGTACCCGGGTGCCGAAATCGTAAAGGTTGCATTTTCCGTGTGGGAATCCGGCAGGGCCGTGGTCTCCTGAGACTACGATGATGGTGTTGTCGTAGAGACCCGCGAGTTTTAGCTCGTCGATGAGCGCGCCGAGTGCCGCGTCGAAAGCAGCGACTTCACCGAGATAATCGGCAAAATCTTGTCTTACTTCGGACACATCAGGTAAAAACTTGGGGAGTTTTCCCTGTAAATCATCGGGGTCAATATTCCAAATTCGTTTCCCGGAACCTTTGATCCATTTTCTGTGTACGTTGGTGGGGCCGAACCAATACGCGAAGGGCTTGCCGTTTTTTTCTTTGAGCATGCTTTGGAAATTTTTGCGGACCTCGCCAATTAGCAACCGTTTCGCGTCGCGTGGTTCTTTGCCAGACTCCATCGCTTTGGTCACATATTGCGAGAAACCATTAAATTGCCCACCGCCTTTTGAATACTTATTCTCCGTTGAACCGAAGGGTGCGTCTTTGGGTCTCCCAGGGGACCAGACCTTAAATGTGTATCCAATATGGTATCCATTTGCTTTTAATAATAAGGGCCAGGATGGAATTTGTTCATCCCACACCGCACCTTGCAAAATTGCACCTCGCCCGGTTCGCCAAAAATGTTGCCCAGATAAAATCGAACTTCGACAGGGAGTACAGGATGGCGCGTTGACAAAGGCGTTGGAAAAGAGAACCCCTGTTTTGGCAAGACGATCAAAATTTGGTGTTTGGGCAACATCATTTTCGGTGCCGGAACCGTCGACTTCGGAATAGATTCCGGCGTGCCGCCCCCAATCATCGGCAAACGCGAAAACAATATTGGGGCGTTGATCTGCATATCCAGTACTACAAACCCCAGCAATCAACAGTATTGTATTTAACAGCCATGGGTTTTTCATCGTTTGTGCTCTGATAGTTCTGCAAGGGTAATTACGAAGGTAAATCAAACTAACACTCACAAATAATCGGGGCAAGCATTTTTGCTTATTTATAGCAAGCCGCGAAGTTTGGGGGTACACTGAGAAAATCTGCTTCAGAGCGAGGCAGTGAAACAACCATACGGATGGCTTATCTTTCAAGGAATTAATATACATGCCCGCTGCTCGTTTAAAATTCAGAACTACGGTCACCATTGTTGTTTTTGCAATGCTGGTTGGTAGCAAGTACGTTTCGGCTCAAACCGATTCACGTCCAAACATCGTGTTCTTTTTTGCTGATGACCAACGAAACGATACCCTTGGATGTGCTGGCCATGCGATTGTCAAAACACCGACCATCGATGGTTTGGCAAAGCAGGGAGTGTTGTTCGAAAATTGTCTTGTCAGCCATTCAATTTGTTGGGTCAGCCGTACGACAATCCTGTCCGGTTTGACGGCTCGGAGTTTCGGTAGCGAAGCTGTGGCGGATATGGCGAAGGCAAGTGCGGTTGAGACTCTATATTCTGATGTACTTCGGAGTGCTGGATATCGGACAGGCTATTTTGGGAAATGGCATGCGAAAATGCCCAAAGGTTATCGTCCGGGGAAGCATTTTGATGAGTTTGAAAAGATAGGTCGCAATCCTTTTTTTAAGAAAATGCCGGACGGATCAAAGAGGCATGAAACGGAAGTGATCGTCGATCGAGGAATTGATTTCATCAAAAATCGGCCCGACGACAAACCGTTCGCATTAAACATGTGGTTCAATGCCTCACATGCTGAGGACAGTGATAAGCGCCCGGGGATTGGCCATTTCCCATGGCCGCGTGCAGTAGACGGAATGTACGAAAATATCCAGGTACCGCCGCCTCGACTCAATGCTCCGGAAATCTTTGAGTCTCAGCCTGATTTTTTAAAACAATCGATTAATCGAGAACGATTCTTCTGGCGATGGGATACGCCCGAGAAATA
>JAAEMV010000227.1 GCA_024225195.1 Planctomycetaceae bacterium
AGGTGGTGAATCCTACTTCGCAAACGATCTAACAATCTCATTCCAACAGGATGTTGCCCCACAGAAACTAGACCTGGTTCAAGTATTTGAATCACCATCACCGCAATCGATTTTCGGAAGCAAATCTACTCGCGAACAGTTCTTTCCTGTTTGCAACAATCTCGCTTTTTGGCGTTCCCAGAACGCCCTCAGATCTTTTGTAACCTCGTCGAATGACTTTCAACTGCCATTATCATTTGAATGGAATCGATCAACTTTTCTGCTCGCTCGATGGGAAGGACGAAAACCACTTCACAAGCCAACTAAAACATTTCCAGAGAACAAACGTCGTGATCGTCAACGACCTGACCACGATCATGTCGAATTGGTTTGGTCCCCTTCGGGGTTCCAATTGAATTTCTACGAGGACAGGGACGATCGCGTTAGAAAATGTATTTGGTTTCCGCCAGCAGTCCTAGTAGAAACAGTTCCCCTTACGGTCCATTCTCATCAGTCATGTTTAGTTTTATGCCCGAACAAAAATGTTGGTGTCTTGCCTTTATTTGTAATCTTGTCCGAGAATGGAGATGCACAACTTTCCATAAATCCAATCGGCGGATTTGGAGAGTTCAAACCGCGGGATAACAATGTGATGCACACGAAGCCGGACTTGCGCGTGCTTTTTTCTGCTTGCAGATCTACCGTTCCGGCTCGGTGATCACGGACGTTATCCGATCATGAAAAGAATCGCTAATTCGCTTTTTGCTGTTTTTGTTGTTGTGCTCATCGTTAGTTGTTCGCAGTACACCGCCATTGACCGGAAAACGACGCAGGACAATGCGAAAGCATCCGAGGAGATCGCATCTCTTCGTGCGACGCTTGAGAAATGTGAAGAAG
>JAAEMV010000228.1 GCA_024225195.1 Planctomycetaceae bacterium
AACCAACCTGTTGATCATGATCGCCCCAGTTCCATCCTGGCCACGATTCCGCAACATCATTGGCGACGTCTGCACCGAAATCTAGCTCGGCCTTCTTTCGAAAAATACCGAGTTCCGGTAGCTGAGTATATGGTGCGTCAATGGAACACCAGTCATGACGAAGATTCTCAAATCGTGACCGCCAAGACCACGGCCTATTTGGATGAGATTACCCGTGGTGCAGAGTCGAACGGGCTAATCACTCAGGTTTGGTATCAATACGGAGGCGAGATTGCCGACCAGCAGATGTTTGACGAGCTATTGGAGCAGGTCAAGCAAAAGGGAATCATTCTGCCTTGAGTTACCGCCCGCACCGGTCGTGGGGAAAAATTATTTCAGTTCACCGGCAAGCAGTTTTTCTTCGGCGGCACTCTTCCTGCCATACACCGGCACCAGTTGCATCGCGTCGACCGGGGACGCATTGTCAATCCGGCTGCATACTAGTTCGGCGACAGAGCTTGCTCGAGGCGTCCAATGTTGCGGTTCGGTCAATTCGAAAGGGGTGTTTTTCTTCAGCTTTTGATGCCAGCGATGCAAACCAGGTCCAGAAACCAAAGTGGGATTTTCCAAGCTGTTGAGAAACGTTTGCGGGTCTACAAGGGAGAAAGGTTCTCGGGGGGCGAAATCACCCTTTTCATCGAGCTCGAAAACTTGACTGAACCACTGCCCCCGTTGGGCGTCAATCACTGCGGCAATTTGTCGTGTTTTTGATGCCGGTTCACTCAATAGCGTTTGG
>JAAEMV010000229.1 GCA_024225195.1 Planctomycetaceae bacterium
AGACGTTCGAGTGCTAATTTTGGGCTGTCTGCGTGAATGGTTGATATCGAACCAGGGTGACCTGTATTGATAGCTTCCAGGAAATTGTAGGCCTCTGCACCACGCAGCTCTCCCACCACCAGACGATCCGGACGCATACGCAGTGCGCTTTCCAGCAGTTTTGCGGTGGTTCGATCGGAATCATCACGCCGTGTCGCAACAAGTGCTACAGAATTTGCGTGGGTAGGTCGAAGTTCTACCGCATCCTCGATTGTCACCAATCGTTCTTCAGGATGACTCAGGGCCAAAAGTGCACGTGCAATTGTTGTTTTGCCTGATGAGGTTCCGCCAGACACCAAAATATTGAGTTTATCTTCAACCGCCCTTTTGAGGAGGGCTGGAAGATCGTTGCCTTTGATTAGATTCTTGAGTGCTTTCGCATGAGATTGCCGTTCTTTATCGACATTTACAGGTTTGCCCTCGATGAAGCTGATCTCTGTTGGTTTCAAAACGCGCGAAATGTATTTTCGGATTGATAGTGAAACACCTCCTTCGATAGCAGGCGGGACAATCACCTGCACCCTGACATCGCTACCGAATACAAATACCCGTCCTGAGACAATTGGGTGTTCATCTCCCAGAGCATTGCCGGTTTCACCGGCGAGGTTGCTGCCGAGAGAGTGAATCTCCTGTTCGGATATTTTTGTGTCCGTGATTTCCTGCATGTGAGCGGCATCCGCATATTCAGCAAATATGCGCCCATCCGGATTGATCACAATTTCATTGATGTCATCACCTGAAAGCAGATCCTGCAGCGACATTAATCCTTGCTCTGCATAGCTGTTAACATCCATGATCAGGAGAAATCCAAATCCTGATTGACCAGCACATTCATAACGGTTCCCTGTGGGATGCGAATGATGGGTGGCAGTTTCAAATATTCCTCCAGCACGTCTTCGGTGGCATCTTTCAGATCATCTGACGCATCTTGAGCTACGTCGTTTGCAGCACTAACGGTGCTGTTGCCTGTTGCTTCATTATTGGCCAGGAAAGAGGGAATGGCACTGATGCTTGTAATGAGTATGGCTGTACCAAACCGCTGGAAGAACCGGGTATCCACATTACCGGATTGCCCTCCACGTCCAAGCCTGTCGGTGCCTGTTGCAGCAAGCTTTACAGATTTTCCCTCGGGTGTGATTGCCCGGTTCCACGCGATCAAGACCCGTTTTTGAGCAATTGAGATTTTAGAATTGTAAGTCCCAATCAACCTTGTGCCCGCCGGCATCAAAATTGTCTGACCATCAAATGAATATACCGGGTTCACGACCTGGGCGCGAATGTTGCCCGGCAACTCGGTGTTGATGGCGGTCTCAAGAACGGCTGATATGATTGTTCCCTGGACGATGACTTTTGAAATATCACCTAGATCAGTGGCTCTGGACGTTTCAAAACCACTGGTGGCAGCAGATTTTAAAAACTTCTCATTCTGACTGAGTTCACGAACGCCTGTTTCACCTTCTTTCGTTCCCGAAGTCGATTTGCCTTCTTCAGACTCGTCGTAAACATTTCCATCAGACACCCGGCGTTTCAGCAATTCGGCGTCACGTTTTGCCTTTCTCTCTGCAAGTAGCTTGAGACG
>JAAEMV010000230.1 GCA_024225195.1 Planctomycetaceae bacterium
CTGTTTTAAAAAAAGCCATGTTTATCAGCCGTTAAGTTTCTATCAAAAGTTTGAACATACAGAATTTCACTGTTCATCGCGAGTTGAATTGCACAATTGAATCAGACCGCGACTGACACGCTTTCCAACTGCTCGCTTACCAATTTTTATCCGCACTTACTGGATCGGCGATAACACCCGTTCGAACGAACTAAAACAGGGCTAACGTCTAGAGATCGTGTGCAAGGGAATCAATGCGAGCAACCAAAACCCAAGGCAATGCTTTGAATCGAGCAAAAACCAACACATCGCCTTCGTCCACGACGAAGCCCGAGGTTGTTCCCTTTTTGGCGTGTGCTTCGAGTTCTGGAATACCCAAAGCACCAAGTGCCTTTGTTCTATTTCCGCTCATCGAGAGCGCCGACTTACGCCCTTTCTCCTCTGAGCTAACCAATACTCGACCTGCTTCGTCCAGTAACCAAGTTTCCTTCACACCGGCAATTTCCGGTATATCCATCTCATCAATGACAGTGTCCATGGAAATATCAAGACCAGCCACTCCCAGCAACTTGCCAGATCGATCATAGATGGGCTGATTACAAGGCATTAAATATCCAGTCCCTGATGCGTCTGGATAAATATCGCCCCAGATAGCACCATGTTTTGAAACGTTCGACACGTACCAAGGCCTTTTTCGGGGGTCATAATCTGGCGGGTATTTTTCATTAGCGGGATAATTAATCATTACCCCATTTTCAAGACCGACGTAGGCCCAGTGAATCGGAGTGCCCTCCCTAAGAATTGCATCCGCTTGTTTTTTTTCCAACTTGCTTGCGTCGATGCGGGCACTCCGTAAAGCCGCATCCCGCAGCACGTACTTCAGCCCGCCTAATTGAAACACCTGATCCTGTACATCAGCCAATTCGACATCAGGAGCCAAGACAACGATACAATTATCAAAACTCGCTCGCTGTTGATAACGTTGAACCTCAACTAGATCTTCAGGAGCATTGGCCCCGATTAAATCTGCTGGTCCTATTATTTGATAGGGCACGGCCTGCGCATGCTCAAGTTGTTCACGACTCGAGGTCGAAATCCCTTCCAATAATCCTTCCACCCGGAAGAGTAACGAGTCAAACTCACCCACTCTCTGGTTGACCTTCGCCACTAGATTGGCAAGGGTCTGCCCACGACTGGATGAAACACGTTCGGCCTCAAGGCCACGATACAAGCTGACCGTCGAAATGGCCGCGGCCATAGAAATTACAATCAACAGTGTCGACATCACCGCGACAGGATGACGCTGCACACGGCGCCACAAAGAGCGAATCAAATTATCAGGTCTTGCACGGACCTCTTCACCGTGAACGTAACGTCGCAAGTCGTCAGAAAATTCCTGAACAGAAGGGTAGCGACCCAGCGGATCTTTCGACGTTGCCCGATTTACAATCGCTTGCAATGCGAGGGGGACGACTTCGTCTTGCTTGGCTTTAGAAAATGGATCGCGAGCCCCCGAGGGAACTTTGTCCAACAATTCACTCATATCCTGTATTTCGCGCGGGGCCGTAAATGTAAGCATTTCGAACAAAACCATTCCGAGTGAAAATTGATCACTCTTCGGTCCCACATCTTTGCCAACCGCCTGCTCGGGAGACATATATTTTGGCGTTCCCATCATGGCGCCCACCTGAGTTTTCATTCCCTCGTCGATGGTCGAGATATCAGCCAACCCAAGATTTGCCTCAAAACTTTGTCCCGCCAATTCGTCATCCGCTTCATCCAGCAGGCGCGCAATCCCCCAATCCATGACGTACACCTCACCATAGGCGCCAATCATCAAATTATCGGGTTTCAAATCACGATGGATTACCCCGCGGCTGTGACTGTAAGAAATCGCGTCGCAGACTCTTAAGAAATGTTCGATACGACCACTCTGGCCGTGCCGTTCATGGTCATATTCGTGGGACCCCAACACTGATGAACACTGTTTTATATACTCCGCAAATGTAATCCCACGAATCAGCTTCATGGTTAGCGCCGGGGTACCTTGATCCGTTTCCTCCAGCCCATAAACGGGAATTACATTCGGATGGGAAAGCTGTGCGGTAACCTGCGCTTCACGTACAAAACGTGCCAATCCAACGTCCGCCTCGCTTGAAAGGACTTTTACCGCCACTTCGCGATTCAGCATGCCATCCCGCGCGGCAAACACTTCTCCCATCCCCCCCTGACCCAACCTTGAAACCAGTGCAAAACGCCCCTCGAGGGGACGAATAGCATCTGCTGACGCTCCAGCAAGTTCGGCTAAATTCTTATTGGATGCATCGCCCAGCCCATGAGCAACCGTAACCTCCTCGAGTTCCCCCGGGGATGCGGCAAGTGTTTTTTCGAATTCGTCTTTGGGAGTACTCACAAACAGCTCATCTCATCTTGTACCGCGGGAAAAACAAAGATGTCAGACACATGATAACACCTAGTTATGATCGCCACTTGTCCACATCGCGGCAGGTTAAAACCCACACCAACCGCATATTCGATAATACCGAAAATGATGCCGAAAAACATCAAGTCGATCAATGATTTAGATCCATTAGCCAGCCCATAGTGTCAATTCAGGGTCAATAGTTTCCAACGAGATTCGCTCCCCTCATCATCTCAACAAAAAATAAACAAATGGCTGATCAAAATAGCTCTTCATCGTCATTCGACGAAAAGGTTCAGGCAAACGCAAATTCTCTGCAACCGCAGGACTTGCCCCACCAATCTGAAAAGGACTCTAAAGTCGCACTGTTGTTCAGCATCTGGTGTGCAATTTCAATTTTGCTCTCAGCGTTTCTGGTCTTCCAGATTCAACCTGTTTTTTCAAAGATGATCCTCCCATGGTTTGGAGGCAGCCCCGCAGTCTGGACAGCTTGTCTGATGTTTTTCCAGCTGACTTTACTCGCTGGTTACGCTTATGCATTCTCAATCAACCGGCTGCTGCCAATTAAAGGGCAAGCCGTTGCACATCTTGCCTTAGTATTGGCCTCATTACTCTTTCTTCCCATCATTCCCGCTGACTCTGCCAAACCAACTGACGGCGCCTTCCCAATCTTGCGGATTCTCTGGGTGCTCATATCAACAATCGGCTTGCCTTACTTTTTGCTGTCCTCAACCGCGCCCCTGTTTCAAGCCTGGTATGCAGCTAAACTTCCCGGAAGAATCCCCTATCGCCTGTACGCTTTGTCAAATGTGGGCTCACTTGTTGCCTTGCTGAGCTTTCCGTTCATCATTGAGCCAATGATGAGCAGCACACTGCAGGCGTACGCTTGGTCCGCAGGCTTTATTACGTTTGGAGTATTTACCGCGTTATTAACCATCGTTATTTTCCGAACGAATAATGATCCACTTATCCCCACCCCCGAAGCACTCTTAAACGCGAACCAAGACACTGGCGAATCGAAAGTCACCCTCAAAAACTGGCTAGTCTGGATTTCTCTGGCCGCGATTGGCTCCTTCACACTGCTGTCTATCTCGAATCACCTCAGCCAAGAACTTACGGTCTCACCATTGATGTGGGTCCTTCCGCTGAGCCTTTACCTTATTACTTTCATCATTAATTTTGATCGTCCGCAATGGTATAACCGCCAAGCATGGGCGATCGCGAGTCTCGTCGGAATTTTCGCTTTCGCTTCGCTAAAGAACGAAAAACTAACTGAGCGATTTGATGCCTTGTTTAACAACATAGGCCTTGAATTATCGATCGGCGATTACGAATATGACGTGATTGTGCAATCCAGTTTTGCATTGGCCTCACTATTTTTCATCTGCATGGTCGCACACGGAGAACTTGTTCGAAACAAACCGGCCGCTAATCGGCTTACCAGTTTCTACATGGCGATGGCAACCGGCGGAGCACTTGGAGGCATGACCGTTGCGATGCTCTGTCCGAGCGTATTCACTACGTTCTTCGAAACTCCCGTTACTCTGATCTTCGGCCTTGCACTGACCCTCTGGGTCATCGCGCAGACTGGATTTCACAAAAAACTACCGGCTTCCACCGGGACTCGAATTGCCTGTGTCGCAATTGGTCTCTACCTGTCAGTAATCATCCTCAAGTGTGAGTGGAGTGGGGTAAATGAAGATACATTTGCCAAGTACCGAAATTTTTACGGAACACTTCGTGTTGATATAGAAAATGTTGGCGATAGCGAACTTCAAGGCTACGGACTGTACCACGGAAATACCTTTCACGGATTTCAGTTTACAGATCCTGAAATGCGTACCGAGCCGACAACCTACTACGCCCACAGCAGCGGTTTGGGCGCAGCCTTCAAACACCTTCAGAATAACAATGAATCGCTACGCGTTGGCATCGTTGGCCTTGGGACCGGAACCACTGCTATCTACAGCCGAGAAAACGACTACTTTCATTTTTATGAAATTAACCCGCTCGTGATTAAAATCGCTGAAAACACTTTTTCATACCTCGATGCCAGCAAAGGAAAAGTCGAAACAACACTTGCCGATGCAAGAATCGCAATGGAGCGAGAGGAAAACCAGAAATACGATTTAATCGTGTTGGATGCCTTCAGTGGCGATGGAATCCCAGCTCACCTGTTAACGGTTGAGGCCTTTGACGTTTACAAAAAACACCTTGCTCCAAACGGAATTGTGGCGGTGCATATTAGCAACCGCTACCTCAATCTGTTCCCTGTCGTTGCTGGAACCGCAGGCCACCACAATCTTGAAATGGTCTACATTGAGTATCTCCCAGATGAGGACAGTGGAATGGAAGAAGCATCATCGGATTGGATACTTCTCACCAACAATCAGGAATTCATCGAGGACAAAGAAGTCCAGGAGCTTTCCCAAGACCCCCGCAATTATTACCAATCCCCAATTAAATGGACTGACCAGTACAGTAACCTGATTGAGGTCATGAAATAGTTTTCTTGGCGATCCTTTACCGACGCGCAACTCTCGCTTGCCAAAAAGATACGCGGCTAAACTCTTCCCGACTCTTACTTGGGCGGGTAGGGTTCCCCATCTCCAAAACTTAAACGAGTGGAAAAACTCGCAATCGAGGCGATCTCAGTCACCTCCAGCTTGGCCTGCAACACATCAGCAACCCCTGAGCCAAAGCTAAGTCAGGGCAACTATTTCTTTTAAACTGGATTTTAAGGCACTGGGCGAGCTGACGCCTGAGGGTAAGTTTTATGTTAACATTCGATATGGATTTTTCGACAGCCATCGACCGTAACCATGAATCAAACCAAAATCAATCAATTCAGTGATGACTTGCGAGCGGCTATTCTGGTCGACGCCCCAATCTTCGATAAAACCGAGAGCGACCTAAGAGACAAACTCGAGCTTAACGATGGTGCTGAAGAACACCTGTTAAGCCAATGGCAGGCAAATCAGCAACAACTTGAAAACGAACAGCCAACTGCGACAGAAACAAAAAAATTGAATCGCGAACAAGCCGGTCAGTTTTTAAGCGTCCGTTATCAAGCAGCCATTCGGGCTTTGGATTTTCTTGATGAGACTCCCCCCATCCTCGACAGCTTAGCCGTCAAAAATTTTGCCAACGCTGAAATTAGACAGGTCACCCGTCGCCCCATGCATTACCTCTGCTTGGTCTTGATTGCGACTTTGGTCAGCCTGACCATATTCAAAATCAAAGTCCTGTCAGCCGTAGATAATTTACGAGCGGACATTGCCTTAGCCAGTCGCGAAGCACCACCTCCCAGCTTTGAACACTCCACACAGCAAGACATTCTGTTCTATGGAATCTTGACTGTGATCACACTTTTTGTTGGCTGGCTAGTCTTTGGTGGAATTCAAAAACTAACAATGCGGATTGGCGGTGCCCGCTATATCAACTTTCGCACATCGGCAGCTGTCGTCGAAATGACGCGGTTGCTGATTAAAGGGAAATTGGAACCGGCAAAGGCCGCTTCTTTAAGCATGGACTTGAGCGGGCTCGATCCCAGCTTTCGCAAGGTGCTAATTAAATCTCTCGTTACCGCCACCGATGACAAAAAGCTTATTTCAACCCGCGTTTACTACACAACTGCCGCCGCACTTAAATTTGACAACATTGCAAGCGAACGTGCTCGGGTCACCGTCATTGGCATTGGTGGATTCATTGCAGCCGCCTCCATCCTATTATATTGTGCCGCTCCGTTGATCGCCGTTGCTCAAGATCTCGTGAAAGCATCGTATTAACCATGGGTAATTCAATAAAATCAGACCCCGTCTACGAACCGCTGAAATCGAGATGGCGAGATATATATGAATCTAAATCGGAATTCGCTAACGATCTTACTACACTCTCGCACGAAACCGACGGGATTTTAAAAAGCAACCTCCTCCAAATTGCCGCTTGGTTCAATCAAGACGCAAGATTTGATAAACTTCTGGAACGCCCCGAACTCCTCGCTACGTGCGTTACTGCGCTAAAATCAAAAAGTGGGCCGATCGAGCCGAAGCTGGTTGAGCAAAGTGCTCACAACGGTTTCTTCCAAATCGTCAACAACGTGTCTTCTCGGCCTCAGATCATGAAACTGCTAAAGTTTCGACTTGCACTCTTATTTATAATCGGAGTCCTCCTGATCATTTTCAGTGTCTTCCTGGCTCCAGCGTTCGAACTGATTTATGGCGACTTTGAAATTAAAATCCCCTCGGTGACAGCTCTTGTTTTTACCGTCAGTCGCTTGATCCGTGCTATCTGGTGGTTACTGCCAATTTTGCTGCTAGGTTTTTTTATTCAAAACACTATCTGGCGCTGCTCTCTCGCTGGCAAAAAGTCTTTGTTCAACAATTGGATTGACCATGAATTCAAAAGCACCCGAGGTGAGCTTGGAAACTGGTGCTGGCACACCGCGATGCTACTTGAACTTGGATTCTCTCCTAAAAATGCCTACCTGCTTGCAGGCAAATCAGTCACCAAAAACTGGATTTCGCACTGGAGCCACAGCCTTGCTCAGGTCCCCCTGATTGATACGTCCCCCCAAGAAGGAGACTGGTTACTGGATGACAAGTTCGACTTAATTAATCAAGCGATACTTACCCCTTCGCACCAAAGTAAAATCGCGCTCTTAAACGAAATCTCAAACTACTACTGGTCGCGCAGCCACACGACGAACCAGTGGTGGATCCAATTAATATTCACATTGCTTTTTTGGCTCATCGGACTGCTTGCTTTGCTTGCCGTTCTGGCGATTGGCCTACCGCTCATTAGTCTTATTGCTGCACTGACAGGTGGATTTTAAACTCTTATTTCAATCTCTATGCCGAGTCGGCTTAAATCGAGTCAACCTTATTTATTAAACCCCAGATGAACTCAAACGCACTTAATTCAAACCCAGCAAACCGACTCCCGAGTGGATTCGCTCGGTCAACGATCGAATCGCTGGCCATCCAGTGCGCTCCCAATCAACTAGCTCTACTTCGGCTTCTCGCCGTCGCTCATCAACAGAAACTCGAGCTAATTCCACTTCTTTGCAGCCTTGGGATGGAACTATCAAACTTCGACAGGGGGCGCATTGCCAATTTCTCAGAGGCAATTCAGTCGGGAACACCTTACATCGAAGCCCTCAGCCTGAACGATGGAATCCTTCCCAAAAATTGTGTTACGGCAATCCAAATTGCTGAGCACAATGATACGCTCTCGGATTTTTACGCTGCGACTCTTAACTATGCGACCACCATCCGCGTCAGCTCCCACAATCCGGTCGAGAGCGAATCCTCACGCATCATCCGCTTCACTTTTCGCACCTTAATTATCGGATTATGTTTCACTTGGTTCGGTACAAGTATCCTCCCCGTATTTTTTAAAATAACTTCTGAATATGGCATCGAAATCCCAACAAGGCTGGTGGTACTAACTGACTTCCTCGAATACGGGTTCGGATTTTTCTCGATTGGGGTCCCCCTATTATTTCTAATTTTCACGCCATTGTGGCTGAATCTTGGACGCGATTATCTACGCACTTGGAATCCCATGCACTGGAAAAAACCAAGCTACTCGACGCAGACAGAAAATCGCCTCACGCTTGCATTATTAAACTCTCATTTCCAGAGTAACGAATCGAATGAAAACCGCAGATCTGAAATAGTCAGAGAAGCCATTCCTGAGGCAGCCCAATGGATTACAAAAACGCCGCTCGATTCAGACACATGGCAACAACTCCAAAACATAAAAATATTATCCCAAGGTGAAGTCCAGGCATTAAACCTAGCAGGAAGCACGACGACGCAATCATGGCTCCTGCGTCGATCAGGAACGAGAATTGAACAAAAAAGAAATCACCGAAGATCCTTTTTCATTCATTGGTTCATGACAACTATCGACGTTTGTATCGCTTTGTTTATCATCGCTTTTTTCAACACCATTTTCCTCTACTATCTCGAAATAATTGCCGCGGTTGGCAAATTTCAGTAGGCCAAATACATGTTTAAAAAAACAAAATTTAGATTCGGAAAAATTGCAAGGGTGCGAAGTAGGCGAACTGGCATTTTGACAACTGACCTATTGATTGCTGCTGTCACACTGTTGAGCGTTATCACTTTTTTCACAACCTGCAGTTTCCAAATTCGTCTGGTGTGGAAAGATATTCGCCACCAGCGAATTGCCATGGAGGAACTGAATAACCAACTCGAATCCATCACTCTTTTGAGTGAAACGGAAGCTTCGAAAGCGCTAAATAGCCTCGTGCCTTCAACCGCCTGCGAAAACTCTCTGCAGGATCCAAAACTAACAGGCGCATTGAGCAAGGATTTATTGGGAACCCGCGTCACTCTCCAATTGGATTGGAATCAACGTCACCATGGGAAACCGCTGGAAATCTCGGGGTGGATTCAAAATACTGGCCCAGAGGTCGATCTGCAGTCGCAGTCCACACCTACCCCTTCAATCTCCACCGTTCAGTTGGTACGGATGCCGCAGCAACCTTCTCAAACGGTCAGCTTTGGAAAGGTAAAACGCTAATGCGAACTCAACTCAATC
>JAAEMV010000231.1 GCA_024225195.1 Planctomycetaceae bacterium
GATTTCTCCATTGGGGAATTCCAATTCTTGAAATGCGCTCGCTGAGATGAGGAAGACGCCTCGGGAATCCTAGCTATTCGTGCTGAACTACTTGAATGTTGTGCGGGGACGAGCCAGTCAGCTTTCTCGAGTCGCGAGTAATATTCTGTTCTCTACTCAAGGTCTAAATTTTCACTTGGTTTTCCGGACAATTTCTCCCGCTTGTAACAAAAATCAACATCAGGCGATTTTCTGGAACTTTGCATTTTACTCGTAAACAGATTAGTGCAATCCGTTTTTAAACTTGTTAAAATTGCCTGCTCGAAGACCACTCGATCCTTCTTAGGTAATTCTGATGAATTTATTTGCCGAACTAAACGCGACGCGATCTTGCCTCTCACTCCTCTCGCTCGTCGTACTATCCCTCGCGGTCTTGGCGTCGCCAGCAAACGCCCAATCAGAATTCACATTCAAACCTTCTGATAAAGTTTGCTTTATTGGAAATACACTTGCTGATCGGATGCAACACTACCCTTGGCTCGAAACCTATTTAACGCAGGCCAATCCTGGAAAACAAATTACGTTTCGCAATCTCGGGTTTGCCGCAGACGAGATCAAAACACGGCCTCGTTCAGCAAATTTCGGCACACCTGACCAATGGCTCTCCAAATGTGAAGCGAACGTTATCTTTTGCTTTTTTGGCTATAACGAAGCGCTGCGGGGCGAATCGGGGCTTTCGCAATTTGAGGCCGATTTGACAGCTTCGATTGACCAAATGTTAGCTCAGAAATACGACGGAAAAACCGCTCCTCGTCTCGCTTTCTTTTCGCCAATCGCCCACGAAAACTTACACAGCCCTCACCTTCCCGATGGGTCAGCGAATAATGAAAATTTAAAGCTTTATACCGATTCCATGCGACGAATTTGTGCCGAAAAGAATGTTCCGTTCTACGATCTCTTTGCCCTCAGCAAAGAGCTTTACGACAAAAGCGATATCGCGTTGACAATGAATGGAATCCACCTAACCGACCACGGCAACCAAGAACTCGCCAAAGCCTTAACTCCAATTCTTGCTCCGTCTGCTGCCATCCCATCTGACGAGGCAATCGCGAATCTACATGCCGCTGTGATGGATAAAAATTATCACTGGTTCAATCGCTATCGCGTAGTGGATGGGTACAACGTATTCGGCGGTCGCTCCAAACTTGCGTGGTTTGATCAATCCAACGCGGATGTGATGATGCGAGAAATGGAGATGTTCGATGTGATGACAAACAATCGGGATCAGCATATTTCATCTATTGCACAAGGCTCCCCGCAACCGGTCAAAGACGACAATCTTCCACCGGATTTATCCGTTCGCCCAAATAAAGTAGGGCCACTGGAAAAAGGTGCTTGGCCTTATCTCGGTGGAAAGGAAGCGATTAGCAAAATGACGATTCATCCAAAGATGAAAGTCAACCTATTCGCTTCCGAAGAAATGTTTCCCCGACTAATTAATCCCGTTCAAATGTCCTTTGACGCCGACAGTCGATTGTTCGTCGCATGTTGGGAGTCCTACCCTCATTGGAATCCAAGCCAACCAAGGAAAGATTGCATTCTAATTCTGCCCGACAACGACCAAGACGGTGTGGCCGACGAAAGCATTGTCTTCGCCGATGGACTGAACTCGGTCACGGGTTTTGAATTTTGGGGTGGCGGCATGCTGGTTGCCGCACCACCAGAAATTTGGTTTCTGAAAGACACCGACGGTGATGACAAAGCGGACGTTAAAGTTCGCATGCTCCAAGGAATCTCAAGTGCGGACACGCATCACTCTGCCAACGCCCTGATTGTCGGCGCTGATGGATGGCTTTACTTCTCCCGAGGCATCTTTAATGTTGCGAACTTCGAGACGCCTACCAAAACATTCCGGTCCGGCGCATCCGGAGTTCATCGCTTCAATCCTCGCACTTTTGAATTTGAATTCCATTTTCCAATCGGCCCCAATCCCCATGGTGATGTATTCGACCAATGGGGCTATCAATTTGCGAATGACGGCACTGGAGGCACAGGAAGTTATGTAAACATTGGCAAAGGAATCGGGAACAAAAAGTGGTTCAAGAAACGTGTTCGACCAGTCCCATCCAATGGAATACTCTCGAGCAGCCACTTCCCTCCGCAACATGACGGTAATTTCCTGATCAGTAATGCGATTGGTTTCCTAGGCGTTGCCCAACATAAAGTGAACTACAACGGCGCGGACATTACGGCAGTCGAAATCGATCCGATTGTTTCCTCAACTGATCCAAACTTTCGTCCAAGCGACATGGAAGTGGGCGGTGATGGCGCGCTTTACATAGCCGACTGGCACAACGCCTTGATCGGTCACATGCAACATAACATGCGTGACCCAAATCGAGATCATTCCCATGGTCGAGTTTATCGAGTCACCTACGAGGGACGCCCGCTGGTCAAGGCTCCCAAAATGAAAGGTAAGCCAATTCCCGAAGTCTGCGAAAATTTCTTTTCCAAAGAAACGTCGACCCGATACCGCGCCCGGTTGGAATTGAGCGGCCGCGATAGAGGCGATCTAGAATCGCAGGTTGTCCAGTTTTCCAAACAATTGGATCCTCAAAACAACTCGGCAGACCGCGATGAGGCACAGGCACTTTTGGAATGCCTTTGGGTTCTAGAGGAACAAAGACTGCCAAATTTAGAATTATTGACGCGGGTTTTTCAGGCCGAAGAAAGTAAAGTTCGTGCAGCTTCCATTCGTACTCTGGGGCATTGGAATGGGATGGTGGAAGGCTGGGAGCCAATTCTTATGGCTGCAGCCCAAGATTCATCCGCTCTTGTGCGTGCCGAGGCCGTTAAAGCCGCGGTCGACCTCGGTGGGCTCGTCGGTGCAGAAGCCGTATTCTCCGCTAATTCAAAGGAACTCGATCCCGAGCTAGAGACGGTACTAAATTATGCGAAATCCCAACTCAACATCGATCAGATGATTCGGCAGATGCTCGTTACCGGCAAATCCCTTTCGCCTGGTGCACTTGCATATGTTTTGGCAACGGGAAGCCCCGACGATTTGGTTCGCCTAAAGCCAAGTGAAGACGTTTATCGGGCTATCCTCTTACACGTCGATTCCAAATTGGGCATGCTGCAGAATTCGGTCAGTGCTCTGTCCAAACTTACTCGACAACCAAAGACAAAGCTGATTGTTGACTTAATCAAACAGGAACAAGCTAAATCCAAGGGTAATGTGGTAGGGCTCGGCAAGTTGTTAGCAGCCCAGCCGATCGAAGATCTTAAGTTGATTCAACCCGAAGTAGAAGACTTGGCCGTCAATGGCTCCACCTCTCAAATCAAGCGGCTTGGATACGCTTCTTGGGTTGCCGCGTCCGGTCCGGGTGATGCTTTTCTCGCCGCTACAAAATCAAAAAAACGGCTGCGGGATTTTCTCGATGCTGTTCCATCCGTCAATGCCCGGGCACGCGGCAGCCTTTTTGACAAGGTGAGCCCACTGGTCTTTGAATTGCCAAAACAATTGGGCGTCGAAACAGCGACGGGCGGCCTGAAAAATGGAATAAGTGCTGGGTACATGACTCCCCATGCAGCCAACGCAACTTCTGCAACCGTTGATCAACGGAAACCGCAATTGAGTGGAGAGATCGCAAACTTTGGACTATTCATTCCTAATGGACAACCGCGGGACGCGTTCACTAATGTTTTCAACTCGCTGCTTGATGTTCCCAAAACCGGTAGTTATACGTTTGACATTACCTCGGATGACGGTTCACGCCTCTACATCAACGGGGAGGAACTGATTAATAACGATGGCCCCCACGGAATGGTAACTAAGTCCGGTACAGTTTCACTGCCGACCGGTTTACATTCCATCCGGCTCAACTATTTCGATTCTGGCGGTGGAGATGGCTTGCAAGTCGAGTGGAGTGGTCCTGGCATCAAGCGCCAACCCATTCCTGCAGACCGCTTATACATCGGTGGAGGAGAAACGCTGCGGGAAGTTGCCATTCGTGCGCTCGTTTCTATTCCGGGAAGGGATGCAGAAAAATTCGCAGTCCTCAATCGTGTAATTGCCTCTGGTGAGTTTCAACCCGCTGCGATTAGTGCCCTTAGGCAAGTGTCGGCTGATGGCTGGGACGTCTCAAAAATCAAGCCTCTCGTTAATAATATCATTGGCTATTTGAGTACACTTCCTCTCAACCAACGCACGTCCGCGGCGGCGAACAACGCGATGGAGATGGCTCGAAAACTAGGTCTTAAACTCTCCGAATCTGACCGTGCTACTATTGAAAATCGACTAAAAAATCTAGACGTTCGCGTCATCGCTATTGGAACC
>JAAEMV010000232.1 GCA_024225195.1 Planctomycetaceae bacterium
CAATATCTGCCCTTCGCCGTGTGATCTCAATACGATCGTCGGATTACCGGACTCTTGATCAACCGCCAAGACTTGATCGCCCGGCATTAAACTAGCGGGATCAAAAGAAGCCGTTACGGCGTACGCAGGAAACGTGTCAAACACCTGCCCAACAGATCCAAACGTGCCGTTCATGATTGGATTGTTTGCATCGCTCACAACCCACGTCGTTCCCGCATCTAGCGTCGTTAAACCAAAATATTCGTTAAGGTCGTCCGTCGATTCCTGCTCACCCGTCGAAATCAGCACACCACCATCAAGCACCCACTGATCGATTGCATTAAGTTCCGTCGGCGTTAATCGGCCATCCTCAATCGCCCCACCAAAATATATCTCACCTTGTGACAAATACTCGGCATCGACTGAAGTACTAGGCCCGCCGATTACAATCGAGGACGATACGACACCGCCGGGCCCGAAATTTGCCGAATCTGCAAGAATCGCTTCGGCCTTCGAAAAGAAATTACTTCCAAGACTGCGGTAGCCCGGTTCACCAGCAAGTACATTAACGGACAAGCTTCCGTTGTTAATAAAGAAATCAAAGGAGGCATACAAGCCACCGCTTTCGTCAAGTTCGGGAATAAACTCAAGCAAGCGAGCATCAAGCTGAGCTATCGAAACGACATCTCCAATTTCAACCGGTGTCCCACCAAGCAAAAGCTGACCTTCTAACGGCAGCGTAGTGATTGTGATTGATTCAATCATATTCCCTACGAAACCGGTGAACTCAAAATCGCTGGACGAGAATGTATAGGGTGTGTCCTCAAGAGTCGCGACATACCCTTCGTTTTGATCTGTTACAAAAACATTAATGGCTCCATAACTTGTATCGACGCCACCGTTAACAACGCCATCGCTGTCATTCAATTCAAATTCAACAACCCGCATTCCAAATTCTAAGCTCGTAGTGGCAAACGAAACATTGTGAATTAACATCGCCACATTGTCAGTCGTTGCTCCGGAATTCAACTCCACAATTATTGAAGACGAACCGACACCCAACAGCTCGCCCACAACCACTCCCTGGACATTAACCATGGAGCCAACGGTTAAACCATCAGATAGGATGACATCAGAATTTTCTATAATTCCAATTCCGTCTTCTGTGGCAAACCCTAGTCCTTCGATTCGCAAACGACCTCCATCGAAATTCGTGATAAGATCGGGATCGTAGATCGAGACTGCGACGCTTGCATCCAGAATACGAGCTTCTCCGTCGTTCAGTGAGACAAGTGAGTCGCCGGAAAAATAGTTCATTGCCGGAGCGTCATTGGTCGCAATCACCGTAACGTTTCGTGACTGCGTGTTGGAAACGGTTTCACCATCAGAGACTGAGAACTCAATAGACCGAGTCTCAACATTAGGACTTTCATTGGTATTACGAAACTCGATGGTCCTCAGCGCTGTTTGATAGTTTTCAACGCTATCAACACCGCTCAAAGTCAAGATCCCAGCGAAGCTATCCCAGGATCCAGAAATGTCACCTACATCGGAAAACATAAGAACGTCAGCATTCGGCGAATAATTATTTGCAATTACTACCGTCGCGGAATGAAGCTGTTGATTATCAACATCAGCAAGTTCGATTGTAGAACTCACCGAGACCCCTTGGAATCCTTCAACAAACTCCAGTGACGTTGTTTCGATACCAGAAACCACGGGACCATCATTGACTGGCTGAATAGCCTGTGAGACCGTTTCACTGCTGACACTAAAGGGACTCAAACCACCAGTTTCAGCAAGACTTACGCCAATCGTCCCGCTGAGGTTGCCATCCGTTTGATCCCACGCGTGAAAGACCAGCTCACCAGCCTGACCGAAAGAGTCGCTATCGGGCACGAAACGAACCAAGGCAGTCGCATCTAAAACCACAGCACTATTAACAGAGACAGCTTCTAGGTTAACCCAGCCATTTCCAATATCGAACTGCCAATCACCGCTGGTTTGATCTGCAGCGACAATTGCGATGCCCTCAACTGCACCCACGTCAGCGTCAGTGATTCTGTCACCGCCCGCCGAGGCGACTATTTCCCCGACAGTTGCGCCAGGAGGATCGAGAGCATCCTCGAGGATATCAGGCAGAAACATCTCCCCCGCATTGTCCAAAACCGGAGCATGGTTGTTTGGCGTATAGTCAATCTCCAAAAGTGGAGCTGGCCCGCTTTCGGAACTTTGAAAGGTAACCGTACCGTTGCCCGGCGATGAACTACCGAGCAGTACTCCATAATTTGACTTGGTCTCGGTAAGCCAATCATCTAGCAATTGTGTAACGTCCCAACTGTAAAATAGACTTGGATCTGAATACGCAACTGCTCCAATATCGTAATCCGCGCCAGCTGAATCCCAGTTGATGCCATTTGCTCTTTCGGTCCACGTCGTTCCTTGTCCGGCAGCGTCCAGCTCCCATGGGTTAGTAATCGAAAACAACTCAATTCCAAAATTACTTTGAGACTCAACGCTCTTCAAAAGCAGGGAAGCCGAGTTGATGGTTACATTCTCTGGAATTGCACCTAAATCGAACTCAATCAATGTACGTACGTTCCCAACCCCGACTCCCGCCTTCGACACCTGAAGGGTTCCCTCTGCGCCAAACGAAACATTGGAGGACGTTTGAACGATGTAAGTGTCTTTATCGCTGCTGAGCTGGAGACTCTCTAAGGTGTGTCGCCACTCCTCAACTAGCTGTTCTGTAAAAACAAGCCGGCTATCAACTTGCCCTGCCTCATATTCAAGTGTCCAGTCTCCCCCCAAGTCTCGATATCCAGTCCGGTCATCACTTGCGCCGACATCGCGGTTTGTAATTTCGCCAAGTTGATCGACGAAAGCCTTTCCCTCGATCGTTCCAGCCAAGTCACACCCATACAGCAGAATATCTCCACCGAATGCTAGACCCGTCGTCCAACTGGACAGCTGACTTTCATACTCATCCAAATTACTGGCATTGACGGAGCTATTCCCCAATTGGAGTTGGCCATCACTACCGTGAGAAATAATGTGGATAGCGTCGTAGCATTCCCGGCCATCAAGGAATTTAGTGATCTGTTCAATCCCATTTGCGTCACTTGCAAGGATTGCAATATCGAACTCTATTTCGTCGGAATTTTGCGCACGAATGTCTTTGACGAGAGACTCGACATCCCCCACCTGACTATCGATCACGACCAGTTGACGA
>JAAEMV010000233.1 GCA_024225195.1 Planctomycetaceae bacterium
TGGATCTGAAACCGGCTTGTAAGGGTTCTCACCATTTTGCTGTTTCATCGCAACAACTCCCGGATACATAGGATTCCCTGGAACATTACATCTTTCGATCACATCACGGACTCTGATTCAAAATCGAAATTCAAAACACGCTTCCGATCCAATTCGCTTAGCATTTTACCAATGAAGATGAGCGTTAGAGAGCTACAGAACTCGGCTCGTAAACTGGCAGTGGAAGAGTAGCCCACGAACCTGGAGGAGAACAGGTTTTCGCGTTGCAGAGTTGTTTCACTGAACATATCGAAATCACCTACTATTCGAGTTGCTTATTATGTTTCCTATCCATCTCCAGAAATTCCAACACTTAACGCTATTGCTCGTTGTCAGTTGCTTCCCAGTCGCACATGGTCGCGCTACCGATTATTACATCGATTCAGTCGACGGATCGGATGACAATGACGGCCTCTCAATAGTAACGCCATGGAAGTCGCACATGAAAGCGGAGTCAGCATCACTGGCGGCCGGAGATGTCGTGCATTTCAAAAAGGGATCTGCCTTCTCCGGCAATATTCAAATCAGTGAATCAGGAACCGCGGAGAAGCCGATACGGCTGACTTGCTACGGGACGGGCGAGCTGCCCAAGTTTACGAATCCCACTACCCGCGATGCCAGCGGCAATGCGATTCTACTTGGCGGTGACTACATCATCGTAGAAAACCTGCATTTTCACGATACGCCGGGAGAGCATGTCTCAGGAATGATCATCATGACGAAGCTGGCCGCGCTCCGAATTGAACACGGTGCGGATCATTGCATCATCCGCAACAACGAATTCATCAAAACCGGCCAAGGTATCATGTCAGCTGGCGAACATACCCTGATAACAAAAAATTACCTGAATGGCCCGGATTATGCGCTGTGGCGCACCTCAAAAAGTAGCTGGGGACCGATGGGGATACACTTAAACATCGGAAACCAGGAAGTGTCTTACAACACGATCAAGAACTTTGGCACCAAAGACAGCCCATGGGGCTCAGACGGCGGCGCGATCGAAATAGATTGCGGTCGATATCACAAAAAGAATATTTCAATTCACCATAATTATTCGGAGGGCAATGCTGGATTCATTGAATCCAGTTGGGACTATGATTGGCCGCGATTTCGACAGGAAATCTATAACTGGAGAGTGTCCTTCAATATTTGCTACGATGGACAGTCATGGCTGTTCATGTTAGCACCATGCAATGGCATCTACTTCGATAACAACACGATCGCCCGATACAATGGGTTCGGGCGGTCGCAAAATGCCGTGGCTCGTATTGATGTCCGGGGTGGAATGCCTGTTGGAGAACCTGCTGGGGCCCATTTCAGGAACAATCTGTTTATCTATTCCTCCTCGCCCTACACCGGAAATCGTTCCGGCGGCGCGCTGAAAACGGCCAACTGGTACTCCAAGTACAAATCTCCCAGCACTCAGTACAAGGGTGACAGCAGCCAAGCAGGCAGCGGCGATCCGGGCCTTGTTGATCTGCAGAAACAAAATTATCGCCTTAAAGCTGATAGCCCATTACGCGGTAAAGCGATTAACCTCAGCGAGTTCTATCAATCGGACTTCGACGGTCAACCATTGCCTAAGACGGGCAACTGGGATATTGGGGCGATTCAATACAGTGCGAAACAGCCGACCGAAACATTACAGCCGAAACGATGAAACGAGAAGGAATATGAGCGGAGCTGGGTTTTTGGAGTTATGGCGTGAACTGCCTGACAGCCTTGGGATTATCTCGCACATCGGAACCGAACCCATCCA
>JAAEMV010000234.1 GCA_024225195.1 Planctomycetaceae bacterium
GCTATCTCAAGAATCAAATCAAGCAGCGGTGGTGGATGACCAGTTTGTTGGACATCGTGAAAGAGGCCGATTTCAGGATTGATTTCACCCATAGTTTTCAAAGCCTCACCGGTCAGCAAGGGGTAAATACGTAATACGTCCGAAAATTCACACGCTACTTGACTGCTTCTTCCGTTTCATCCCATGCTTCTTCATCCAACGGCTTAGATTAGACTCAGTTGTGTTAAAGCGACTGGCAATGTACCGTTGAGTAGAACCTGTTTCTAACAATGCTTCAATTTCTGGACGATGTTTGTCCAGTTTGCTTGTGCCACTACCTTTTGGTCGACCCAATTTTATACCAGCCCTTTTCTTGGCCGCTAGTGCTTCTTTTGTGCGCTGGCTAATCAAATCCCGCTCAATCTCAGATGCCATTGCAAATGCCATCGCTAGAATCTTGGACTGGATAGATTGGTCAAGTTGCCAATTCCCTTTCACTGCATAGATATTGATTTTCTTCTGGGAGGCAATCGAGAGTATCTCCATACATTCCAGCATTGACCGTCCGAGTCGGGACAACTCGCTAACAACCAGATTGTCTCCTGATTGTAGATCTTCCATCACTTGAGCTATCTCACGTTTCCGCCACGAGATACGACCTGAAGCCTGTTCCTCAATCCACTCCACCTTTCCCAACCCCTTTTCATTGGCAAGATGCAAGATGTCATTCTTGTTCTTTTGTATGTCTTGGTCGGTCGTGGAAACTCGCAAATAAGCAATCGTTTTGGTACGTTTCATAAAAACTTGATTATAAACCCAATTATTGTCAAAATCCTTATCGTATTATCAGTGATTTTCATGCAAGTTTCATTGTAGCAAAAAGGATCGTTTTTAGGAAAGAAATCATGACAACTATCGAACGTACCGCTTATCCTCGTTTCAAAAGCTCGTTTACCCAAGACGAATTGGAGCATTTTTATCAACCGACTGAATCCGACGCAACTTTCGTTGAGAACCGCGCCACAGATGAAACGCAACAGTTGGCTATGATGATTTTGCTAAAGGCTTTTCAAAAGTTAGGGTACTTGCCCAAATTAGATGACGTGCCAGTATCCGTTGGAAAATACATAGCCAAGCGGATGCAACATCCTTGGCCGGATCAACTACACGATCTTCCCCGCATGACACGCAGCCGCTATCGCCAAGCAATTTACACCCATCTTGAAATCAAAGCTTTCCGCGATGGAGGACAGGAAGCGGTGGAAATAATTGTTCGGCAAGCTACGCGGACAATGAGCGATCCCGCTGATTTAATCAACGTCGCCATTGAGCAACTGATTGTAGAGCGTTTTGAACTACCTGCTTATCGCACGCTTGATGAATTAGTCAATCATATCCGTTATCAGGCACACCAGGAGCTATATGCTCAGGTGACTGCTAATTTGACCAAAGAGCAAGAAGCAATTTTGGATGGGTTGTTGGTACGGGATAAAAGTGAAACACGAAATGGTTTCACCCGTCTCAAAGCGTTACCAGCCAAGGCGTCCCTAAAATGGGTGCGTCAGTGGGATAAGCATCTGGAGCGACTGGAAAAGATTATGGATCCACAACCTTTTCTAGACGGTCTGCCCAGCACCAAAGTGGAGCAGTTCGCCTCCCAGGCTTACCGAATGGAAATCAGCGATATCAAGGGGGTGAGAACAAAAGCAAAACGGTACACTTTACTTCTCTGCCTTCTCTCCCAGATGCAGGTGCGGACACGCGACCAGCTTACGACCATGTATCTCAAACGAATGCAGAAACTGCATAACAACGCCAAGAAACGCTTACGTGCGCTCCATGACAAGCATCGTAATATGAATGAAATGATGATTGATGCTTTTGCCGATGTCGTTCAACATACTGGAGAAACTGCCAAGCTGCCAAATGAGGAAAAGGATACGGCATTAGGCAAACGAGTGCGTCAAACCATTCAAGCTAATGGTGGCACTGAAAAATTGCAGACAGAGTGCCAAATGCTGCAAGCGTATCACAGTAACAACTACCTTCCTTTGTTGCCCGATTGTTACCGCCATCATCGCGCTGTGCCTTTTCGCCTGACTGAGCGGTTACAAATTCGGTCAGCCACACAGAGCAAGGTTCTGCTTCAAGCGCTTGAGTTTATTCACGAACATCGTAATAAAAGGAAGTCCCATCTACCAGCCGACATTTCTCTTTCTTTTACCACACCTCGCTGGCACACCTTCATCCGGGAAAAGGTCGATGGCGAAATAGTGTTCAAGAAGCATCATCTGGAAGTATGTATCTTCAGCCACGTCGCTGACGGGATTCGCAATGGCGATTTGTATGTGGAAGGAACGGAGGCTTATGCGGATTATCGCACCCAACTGTTGCCCTGGGTGGAGTGTCAGGACATTCTGGAAGGATACTGTTCTGCTGTCAATTTGCCGATATCCGCTTCCGATTTTGTGGAAACGCTGCGCCAAAAGTTCACAAAATTAGCCAAGCGGGTGGATAAGGCGCAAACCGAGGCAAGTGATTTGTACTTTGATGCCGATGGCAAACCACACCTGCGCAAATTGACCCGTCTGTCTGACCCGGAAGAAGCGGAGAAATTAGAAGCCATTATGAAATCACGGATGACAGAGCGTCATTTGCTTGATGTTTTGCACCATGTTCATCATTGGGTGGGATATACGCGGCACTTTGGCCCGCCTTCTGGATCAGACTCCAAAATGCGCGACCCGCTATCCCGCTACCTCATTACCGTTTTTGGTTATGGTTGCAATTTGGGGCCGGCGCAGACTGCTCGCCATGCGCGAGGATTGGCAACGGAGCGGGTTATTGGCCGCCTCAATGCCCAACACATTACGACCGATAAGCTAGATGCCGCTATTCGTGGTGTGATTGACGAGTATGCTCGTTTTCATCTTCCTTTTATGTGGGGCAGTGGCAAAACGGCCGTTGCAGACGGCACGCATTTCGAATTGTACGAAAACAACCTTCTGGGCGAACGGCATATTCGCTACGGTGGCTATGGCGGCATCGCCTACCATCATATTTCTGACACCTATGTCGCTTTGTTCAGCCGTTTTATTTCCTGTGGGGTTTGGGAAGCGGTTTACATTCTGGACGGGTTACTGCAAAACAAATCCGTTTTACAACCAGACACGGTTCACGCCGATACGCAAGGCCAATCTGAGGCCGTCTTTGGTCTGGCCCACTTGCTGGGAATTAAATTGATGCCTCGAATGCGAAACTGGAACAAAGTCAGCATGTACCGCCCGGACAGAAATCTCACTTTTGAACATATCGACTCTTGGTTCAACCGTCATGTCAAATGGCAGTTGATTGAAGATCATTGGCTGGATATGATGCAGGTAATCCTTTCCATTCACAAAGGGAAATTGCTACCGTCTTGGCTGTTGCAAAAACTGAACACAGATAGTCCCAAGAATAAGCTGTATCTGGCATTCCGCGAGTTAGGGCGTGTTATCCGTACTATGTTTTTGTTAGAATTTGTTTCCGATCCCCAAACTCGTAGGGAAGTCCAGGCGGCTACATCAAAGATAGAATCCTACAACGACTTTTCGCAGTGGATAATGTTTGGCGGTGATGGCATTCTGAAATCCCGCGACCCTGTTGAGAATGAGAAGATTATCAAGTACAAAGACCTGATCGCCAACGCCATTATGCTACAGAATGTGGTTGACATGACGGATGTGCTGCACAAAATGGCTCAGGAAGGACATGCGGTGACGACAGAGGTGGTGGCAACGTTTAGCCCTTATCTCAGAGAGCATATCAAGCGGTTTGGGGAATATGTGATTGATCTGGAGGCAATTCCACCGCCCTTACAGCCAGATAAGCCGTTTTTATCACCAGTAACCGCTTGACTGAGGGTGTGAATTTTCGGACGTATTACGTATTTACGCC
>JAAEMV010000235.1 GCA_024225195.1 Planctomycetaceae bacterium
CGCTCGACGAGCATGGTGAGGTTTAATTTCTGCGCTGCCGTATATGCAGATTGAGCGAGTTCTTGACTGTCTGACTTAAGTGAAGTCAGGATGAAATCATCAATTGAATGGTTTTTTCAATAGGTTGCTGCGGAAATTATTCTGCACTGCGATTGCGGGTTTAAACATTGACGCCGAATCACGTCACTGCATTTGCTTTTATCTTCCGCGGTTAAGTTCTTCTGGGTCGCTAATGTGAGCAATGCGCAATCCGCCCAAAAGCCAGAGTTTCCCAGTTGCAACGAACGGTCTGCAAAATATTGCAAATTCGATTTGCACAGGTTGGAGTTGAAAAACTGATCGCGAGTCTGATTAATATATTGGCGTGGATGCTTGGGTTCATTAAGAATGTCGAGAGCCCTAAAAATGATCGGAATGGTTTTTGGATCGTTAGTTTTGGTCAGGAGGGAAACAACCTCTTCTAGTGTGGTGATTGGAACGTTGGTGCCAACCGAGGAGATCAGAAATTCGATTGACGCTGGCGTAAGTTTTCTTGCCTTAACTAAAACTGAGACGGCTGGCTCAGTCAGTTCCGGATTAGATGTGGCGAGTGTTACGATTTGATCGATGGAATCCGTTAGATCTACTCGGTTTTTCGCCAGTTCATTCATCAAATATGCGGCCACCTTTGGATTGCACGTTTGCAGTTCTCCCATTAAAAGTCGGTGGATATTTTCGGTTTCTTCCCATTTGACCGGCTGGTAATAAGGCCCGCGAGTGTCTGGGCGTGTGCCCCACGATTGCCCTTCCCACGCTGCTTCTTTGAAATACAGTCGGCACAAGGTTTTGAGAATTAATTTTTTGTGTTTTTCATTAGGTTGCGTTAATCGTTGTTCTAGTTGCCTCACTGTTGTGGATCGATGCATCATCCCCAGAGCGCGGTAAAGGTTGCTGGGATCTTTTACAGAATCCAGTTTCGAGAGCGTAAGGTCCAACAGATTACGCTTGGCGGTTTCTCGGATAGCTACGTGCTGGATTGTGGGATCCGTATGACTCATTGCAGAAATAACTGTCTGCGAATCGCTGCTGTTTTGAATTTGATGAACAGTACGACGAGGGGTATTCCAGGCCCCGACGCCCCGATCAATGAGTTTTTGGCTTGCGGGATTTTTTCTTCGCATGAGCTCACGCTGCGCAGCCAGCCGGCGGCGATGGCTTGGTGAGTCAAAAAGTTGAACCAGTTGATCGGGTGATAGCGTTTCGAAATCGGGAAGCGGTTTTGGAACATAATCTTTTGGTTTAACTTGTACGATGTAGCCGACTTGCGGTCCGGCCCACTTAAATGTCGCACCTTTCCAGCTAGAGCAATACAGCCGACTCATTCCGTCTACGTCACAATCGGTAGGGCGGGGCAGTTTTACGAATGCCTTAGGCTTCCCGGTCTCTTTGAAGGTCGCACCGGTCGGTGCAACGCTGTGGTGGTAAATACCGCCGGTGCCCCAGTCGGCCGTAAAGGGCGCATGATTCCACTGGCCAAATCCAGGCTCGTCTACATAGGCGGCTCCACAGCCAGATCCTCCCCCGTAATCGGCCAGCGGAGGGATACATTCATCAGCAAAATTTTTATAAAGTCTGGGGTATCCATGATCGTCGCCTCCGGTGAAGTGGTGAAAACGAACATCCCAGCCACCTCCGTCATTCGTATTGTCTCTGGCAAATAAGTCCATCTCAGGGCTTACCGCAACTTCAAGAATGTTTCGAGTGCCAGTTGAGTACAATTCCAACCCAGTGCCATCGGGGCGCACACGAATCACACCACCACCACGATGCGTCAAAGTTGTACCGTCAGTTCCCTCGGCTTTCATGAATCCGAAGTCGCCGCCTGCAATATAAAGATAGCCATCCACCCCAAGGCTCAGACCGTTCGTGGTGTGATCAGCTGGCCGTTTGTCGTAACCAAACGCGATGTTGCTTACGAGAATGTTCTGACGGTCAGCCACTCCATCCTTATCGTCGTCAATAAATTCAGACAAATGCGGAGGATGAACGAGGTAAAGTCGATCGTGATCCCAAATCAGCCCGCGGGGTGCGTCGACTTCACAAAAAATTTTTGTCTCATCGGCGCGACCATCCCCGTCCGTATCCTTAAGGCGAATGACCCGTCCACGCTGCGGATCTCTTCCAAGTGATCCATTGCCATCGGAACTGACGTATAGTGTCCCATCTGGTGCGGCAGCGACAAATACAGGGTAATTGACAGCGGGAGGGGCGGCAAAAATAGTTGCTTCGAATCCCTCTGGAATTGTCACCTCTTTTAGAATGGCAGACTCTTGTTGCGGCGTCAAAGGCACCATTTTGGCAGGTGCGTTACCAAGCTTCTTGTAAGGGTCCGGCTTGGGGGCAGGAGTTGGTTCAAATGCTGAGTTGAAATTTTTATCAGCTGGCCAAAGGTTTTTTAACTGTGGGCCCGATAACTTAATCTCTCGGATGCTGCACCATCCACCCGAAGAGCAGCCTAAACCCTCGATTCTGATTTT
Source organism: Planctomycetaceae bacterium (assembly GCA_024225195.1). Lineage (GTDB taxonomy): Bacteria > Planctomycetota > Planctomycetia > Pirellulales > Pirellulaceae > Mariniblastus. The sequence goes on from JAAEMV010000235.1 coordinate 2,517, forward strand.
TTTGGTAAGCTGCATTTCGTTCGGCAGGGACTCTGGTTTTGTAATTGCTTCCTCGCTTTTCGAATGATCCAAAGCAACGACCATTTTCCCCTTAATTTCTGTCAGCACTCTATACTGGTAGGCAGAATTACGCTCCCAATCAATTTTGATCTGCTTGACAGCTTGAGGTTTTTGAAACTCGAGTTCAATCCATTGCGGGTAACTTGCGTTGGAGGCGCACCAACGTGTGTTGATTTGCTGGTCTAGGCAATGGGCAGGGTCGTGCCCCGACTGGACTGTAGAAGACGTCACCGAAACCAGCGTGGGATTTTTTGGGGCTTTCGCCTGTTTTTGCTTGGGCTTACTCTCCTCCGCTTTCTTTTTCTCAACGAAGGTAATTGTATTTTTGCCGGTGAAACCTTTCGCGGTTTTTGGAATGTCTTTTTTACATGCCCACAGGATTCCGCGGGTTACCAAATCCAGATAGCGATCGTCAGCGACACCTTCGGTATAGTGACCAATCGACATGCTAAAACTACGGGTTCCCTTGACTTCATTGCTCCAGATAACAATCGCGTCTTGCTTATTGATTTTCCCATTGCGTTCATAGGTTTGCGTCCCTGTGGCAATGGGTTTTGCACCAAATAGCTTCGCATTGTTGTAGAGTTCGTCTTTTTCAATGGTCCAATCTTCCATGCCTTGGACAACCGGGTGGTCTTTGTCAACAAATTTGACATCGATAGGTTCGTGAGGGCCATGTCCAGTGGACTGAAGCCCAAGATGTTTAAACCACAAGTCGGTTCCATTGCGAAAACTATGCATCGCACAATGAAGATGAACGGCCGGTGTTTTTTCATGCACCTTTAGAATCCGTTTAAGAACTTCAACATTCGTGTTCCTCGCCGCGCACTCGTCGTGGATAATGACGTCGTATCCGTTTGCCCAGTTAACATTGTCATAAACCGTTAACGGGGGATTCGTTGACTTGTCATCGGTCCACCAAACATCAACTCTAATATTTGCTCGCGATTGGATGCCGTCGGACAACACTTTATGCTGCTCTGTATAGTCGTGGCAGCAGCCGCCGCAAATTAACAAAGCTCTTAAAGGCTTTTCTAATTCGGTATTTTCACCGTTTGATTTGACTTGAGAAAACAAGATCTGCGGAAACAACATCGCGGTCGCGAGAATCGTAATAAACTTAAGCATGCGTGAGTCCGTTGAAGGTTTGGGTAATCCCCCATTGTGCTTGTTTTTACGATGAAAAGCCAGCCGATTTAAATTTTGCATTTAAAAATCGATAACTTTTACTACGAAGCAATAGAGACGCCCATCAAGGTATCGAAGAGAGTAGGATATATGAGTCATAGTTAATAAATTTGATTGGCGTGAAATGAGTTCGGCGAAATTCAGAAATCCCTTAAAAATCAAATTAGCAATATTTATTTTGTTTTTGATTTCGGAATCAATAGTGGCGGATGAGGTCTCCTATTCACGGGAGGTTCGGCCGATTCTGGCCGCTAAATGTTTTAACTGCCACGGTTTTGACGCGGGCAGTCGCCAAGGTGATTTGCGGTTGGACAAGCGTGAATCGGCTCAGCATGTGCTTTCACTGTTAGACGGCTCAAACCTACTATTGGATCGAATCACCTCCGACGATCCTGATGTTCAAATGCCTCCCCCTGAAAGCAAACTGACTCTTTCGGCGGAAGAGATCCATCTCCTCGGCCAGTGGCTAGATCAAGGTGCGAAGTACGAAAGGCATTGGGCGTTCCAGCCACCAACCCGCCCGGAAGTTCCAGTTGTCGCCTCCCCCAATCTTCGTAACCCAATCGACAACTTTATTCGCTCGCGATTGTTGGCCGAGGGTTTAACCGAGTCTGAAGAAGCTGATCCGACAACGTTGATACGGCGTCTGTCGCAAGATTTACACGGGCTGCCCCCGGCGGCAGATTTGGTGAACGATTTCTGCGAAGATCCAAGCGATGAACTGTATGCGGAATTGATTGACCAGTTAATGGCTTCACCCAGATACGGCGAGCACATGGCAGTTCCCTGGTTGGATGCCGCCCGGTACGCCGACACCGATGGTTATCAAAACGATCGATATCGATACATGCACGTATGGCGTGATTGGGTAATTCATTCCCTCAATGAGAACTTACCTTACGATCAATTTATTTTAGAGCAGGTTGCGGGCGATATGATCCCAGATGCCAGCCTAAAACAACAAATTGCAACAGGTTTTTGTCGCAACCATCGAATCAACTCTGAGGACGGTTCAATTCCTGAAGAGTGGCATGTTGAGAATGTTGTAGACCGCATTGATACGATTGGAACAGCGATTCTTGGATTGACAGTCGGATGCGCGCGTTGCCACGATCATAAATTTGATCCAATTTCCGCCAAGGAGTACTACCAGCTATTTGCATTTTTCAACAATGTTCCGGAGTGGGGAGTAGGCCCTAATAATGGAAACAGCCCGCCCTTTATCGACGTTCCAGAGTCATGGCCTCACCTTTCACCAGAAGAAAACGTTGCGGTTGTGCCCGATCCAGTCAAATTACGTGGGGCCAGAGAAGGTCAATTGGGCAACGGTCTAAAAAGACCACAGGCCGGTAATAACAAGACGGTGATGGTGATGCATGAGATGCAAGTCCCGAGAAAGACATATTTACTCAATCGAGGTGAGTTCAATAACCCTGACAAGTCGGAAGCTCTTGTTCCAAGCGTACCCAAGGCCTTACATACAACGAGCGATCCGCAACCGCGAACTCGTTTGGAATTTGCTCATTGGCTCGTCAACGACGAAAATCCGCTGACAGCAAGAGTTGCGGTGAATCGGGTTTGGCAACAGATTTTCGGTCTTGGTTTAGTCAAGACTAGCGAGAATTTTGGGACGCAAGGTGAATTGCCAAGCCACCCAGAATTACTTGATTGGTTGGCCATCGAGCTAATTGAAAGTGGTTGGGACATTCGCCACATTCAAAAATTAATTCTTGCAAGTTCAACCTATCGGCAGAAATCAGATATCTCACCCGAGTTAGCTCAGAAAGATCCCCAAAATAAGTTTCTCGCGCGGTCGCCGCGGTATCGACTGCACGCCTTCGCCCTACGCGACTCGTTATTAGCCAGCAGCGGACTCTTGGTAAACCAAATTGGTGGAGTGCCAGCGAAGCCTTACATGCCACCAAAAATTTGGCGTTCAATTTCGAATAACTCTTACAAGCAGGGGACGGGTGACGACCTATATCGCCGGAGTGTTTATACCTTTTGGCGTCGAACCATTCCGCCGCCAATGATGGTGAACTTTAACTCTGCTGATCGAGAAGTTTGCAATGTCCGCAAAGACCGCACCAACACACCGCTGCAAGCCTTAACACAAATGAATAACGTCGCCTTTGTCGAAGCCGCACGGTGTTTAGCGGAGAAAATGTTAGCCCACTCCAAAAATCCACGCCTCGCTATTGAATTCGGCTTTATGGAACTGATTACACGAAACCCCAATGAAGTCGAATTGGATCTGTTATTAGCCGCACATCAAGAATTTAACGATAATTACCGATCAAAACCAAACGCAGCGAAGGAGTTACTGGCAGTGGGTCAAAAAAAGAGAGACGAGACATTAGATGTTGCGGAGCATGCAGCGATGACCATGGTTGCTTCATTGCTAATGAATTTAGATGAGGCGGTCACGCGGGAATGAAATCTAACGAAATAGCTAATCTGGAACACAGTCGGTCACTGATCAATCGAAGATTCTTTTTAGGCCGCGCCGGTGTCGGCCTGGCCGCTCTCAATGGCTTAATTGGAACTCAGCGTGAGGCATCGGCAGATGATCACCCAACGTTACATTCTGGGCCGGGAACCGCTCATTTTCTCCCAAAAGCGAAACGGATTATTTATCTCTTTCAATCAGGTGGTCCGTCGCAACTAGACCTATTTGATCCAAAACCGGGACTCATGAAACGTTTTGGAGAAGAAGTCCCCAAGTCGATTTATCCGGATGAGCGGAAGACGACGATGAGCAATGCGCAAACTAAATTTGGAACTGCACCAAGCGCGTTCAAATTTAACAAGTGCGGACAATCGGGGTTAGAGCTTAGTGAGCTGTTGCCAAATGTCAGTCAAATGGCGGACGACATGTGTGTGATTCGATCTATGCATACACAGGCGATTAACCACGACCCTGCGATCACATTAATGCAGTCAGGGTCCCAAATCCCTGGAAGGCCGAGCATGGGTGCTTGGCTTAGCTACGGCCTTGGGTCGGAAACTGAAAATCTTCCCACCTTCGTCGCGATGAGCTCTCGAGGCTCCGGCAAAGGTGGTCAACCGATTTATGATCGGCTCTGGGGGAGTGGTTTCCTTCCATCCATCCACCAAGGCGTGAAATTTCGAAATCAAGGTTCGCCAGTTTTAGACATTTATGATCCTGCCGGTGTAAATTCAAAAGTCCGCCGCACGATGTTAGACTATCTAGGAAAGTTGAATGAACTGAAATTTGAAAGCTCCGGTGATGCAGAAATTCAGACCCGAATCGCTCAATATGAACTCGCGGGCAAGATGCAGGCATCCGTTCCAGAATTACTTGATTTTTCTCAGGAAACTGAGTCTTCCCTGGCGATGTACGGCAAAGACGTGCGGCGTCAGGGCTCCTATGCGTTCAATTGTTTAGTTGCTCGTCGACTTGCTGAACGTGGAGTTCGGTTTATCCAGCTATTCCATCAAGGATGGGATCAGCATGGAAATTTACCGAAGCAAATTCGCAAACAGTGCATCGACACCGATCAACCAACCGCGGCGTTGATCCGTGATTTGAAATTACGGGGAATGTTTGAAGATACGTTGATCGTTTGGGCTGGTGAGTTCGGCCGAACGGTCTATTCCCAAGGGGCTCTCACTCATCAGAATTATGGCCGAGACCACCATGGAAACTGTTTTTCAGTTTGGCTGGCTGGAGCCGGAATCCGAGGCGGCATGAGTTATGGTGCAACCGATGACTACAGTGTGAATGTTGTCGAAAACAAACTAGAGCCCCATGATTTGAATGCAACCATCCTGCACCAAATGGGCATTGATCACACCCGACTCACCTATCCATTTCAGGGGCGGGACTATCGCTTGACCGATGTGCACGGGACTGTAGTTCGCGACATTTTAAGCTAGGGCGAGGGTCAGAATCGGTTTAGCCGTTGGCGCCACTAGCTCGCACGTTTGAAATAAACATCGTCCGCTTGTGCTGAATCGTGGGAATAATAGCTCAAGCTCTCAGGTTGGTTGGGTCTGAGCTTTCGCATAAAAAGCCAACCCGTCAACAAAATAAACAGAGCGGCAGAGACTGCGCCAATGACTAGCGTCTGTTTTGCTTCGTTCATTGCCAAAATCAGAAGTTCCTCACCATAACGCGCAGCTTCTTCGGTGCGCTTTTTCGATAACTGATCGACAGAGGTAAGAGCTTCGTCAGTCCGTTTCTTTGATAGACCATCCACGGCAAGGAGAGCTGTGTCGAGTTGTTTTTTAAGATCTTCTGTGGCGATAGCTCTCTCTTGGTTAACGGCAGCCAGCACGATCTTCCGTTCCTGTTGTAGTTGATCGATCGTTTCAACCCGCATCGATTCAATTTGATTGACAGTCGTTTCCCGCTGATCATTAATGGCAATCTCGACAGATTTTCGCTCGTGGTCGATCAACGCGGGCATTTGTGAGACGGTTTGAGAAATCGACTGCGCTGCCAAGGTGGCTTGGTTGATGTTTGCAAGAGAGTCGGTTAAGGGTTCCAACTCAATTACATCAAGTGATAAAAGTTCCGCTTGCCATCTAGCCTGTTTTGGCAAAAACTCTGCATATAAGCGGACGAGGCCCTGGAGTTCATCGATGTTGCCTTCTAAGCGACCAAGGACTTCCATTGTCTCATGGGATTTCTCTCGAATTGCATCCAGATAGTGGGAAGTTGCCGATTCCCGATCAAATTGCAAATTATCGATAGGATACTTGGTTGCAAAATTGCTTGCGAAGCCTTCGCCCAATTCCGTACCGTTCGTGAGTTTGGGAAGTTCCTTACCGATCGATTTTTGAATTCGTAGCAGACGATTATTAAATTTGTCGTGTCCCGAAAGCACCGCAAGCGGAAATTCACCGAAAAGCTCTGTGCTTTCCCTCTCAAAAAGGTCATCTGTCTGTTTGACAAGAATCCAGAGATCCAAAAAGGCACCCATCGGATCCTTGCGTCCAGATGCCCTCAGGGTGGCGTTTATGCCATTAATCTTCCAAAGAAGCGCGTTTCTACGGACTGGAGTCGGTGGAGATTGAGCCAAAATCTGGTCGCTAGTTTGTTCAATGTGGTTCGCGTAACGCAACGTAAAATCGTCGATAAGAAAGCGCAACTTGTTTGACGACAAAAGATCTTCTCCTCCCGATTCTTCAAGAAAACCCCGTTCTTGCACTGCCAACTGACATCCAACTTGGGAAAAAACCATCCCAACGAGAAGAAGTGCTATCAAGTTTTTAAAAATCGCGACGAACATGGCTGTTCAGTATCAAAACAAGAACTCACTGACAAGGTCATTCCTAAAGGAATTACCCGGCTTTCAGGGAGCGCTGCAAAAGAACGCCCGTTCCCCAACAGGCCAAATGTATTGATTTAGAAGCCCTCCACCAAAAGGGCGAGAAGAAACAATTTTGGAACTTCAGCCCAAACCCAAGAAATTACCGTTGGTAATTCCAAAACTCGGAAACGAAACTCTGGATAACTTGACAATTCACGACAAGAAAACATTTTCGGAAATATATTTTTTTTCGATCGAACCTATTACGTATGGCTAGGCAATTGAAAGTCGGGTTTGGGAAAGCAACCCACAGTTGCTGCTTGTTTCGATGCAGCAATTTCGTCAAGTGTACCGAGGGGATTTCCCATGGACTAAATTTAGGAAGAACACTGTCGTCAGCCTTTGGTAAACTTCGAAGGTGTCCGAAATTCGGAACGCGAATTCTTGCCAGACTAGGCTACAATACAGGCCATCACTTTCTACTGCCTTAAGAGATCCAATGATTCGCACGAAAACTTTTGCATTAAAACTTTTGTTTGTGTTTGGGCTTCAAGGAACTCTGTTTGCCTTATTGCAGTCAACCACTGTCGCACAAACGGTCAGAAGCATTGAAGCAGGAATGCCAGTCCGCGTGTTCATACTAGCTGGACAGTCCAACATGGAAGGCGCCGGTGTTGTCAGTTCGGGAGCTAAACCGAGAAATGAAGGCAACGGGACTCTCGATTTTCTTGTAAATAAGAGCGAAGTTCGAAAAGACTATCAGCAATTAATTAAATCCGATGGCAGTTGGATTGTTCGAAACGATGTTTGGATTTGGTACCTCGGAAAGAAAGGCAACCTGACCGTGGGATACGGATCAAAGAGTGATCGTATCGGTCCAGAGTTTCAATTTGGCAACGTCATTGGTAACGCCATCGATGAACCTGTTTTGTTAATTAAAGTCGCATGGGGCGGAAAAAGTCTTGCTAAAGATTTTCGCCCACCCAGCAGCGGCGGAGAGGTTGGCAGCTGTTATTCCGAAATGCTAAAGCATATTGACTCAGTTATGTCGAACTTATCAACTGACTTTCCCGAACTCGCAAAACGCGAAGCAATTTTAAGTGGCTTCGGATGGCACCAGGGATGGAACGATGGTTGTAGCAAAGAGCAAACGGCCGAATATGAAACAAACCTGGTCAATTTCATAAAAGACGTTCGAAAAGAATTGGATACTCCGAAACTCCCTTTCGTCATTGCGAACAGTGGGTTCGCGGGTTGGGATCAAAAAGTTGACCGAAGGCTACACATAATTAAAGCTCAGTCTGACGCAGCGAAGCGTCCCGAATTTAGCGGCAACGTAAAATGTATTGAGACTCGCGATTTTTATCGTGGCGAAGATGTCTCTCCATCACGCCAACGTTATCACTGGAATGGCAATGCTGAAACTTACTGCCTAATTGGTGAGTCAATGGCGACAGCCATGATCCAGTTGATAAAATAGATCCAACCACTGTGCCAACTTGCTGCTCCACTCACGGAACTTATAATTTGTTTATGCTATCTTCCACGTGGCAAGCGAATTAAAAATTAATTGCGACCGCCCAATTCAATTGTTTATTGGAGTGCTAATTTGACGAACGATCAACGTCGAAAATTTTGTTTGGTCGTTAACCCTTTCGGAGGCAAGCAGCAGGGGCTTGCCATTCTTGAAAGCGTCAAACCGATTTTTGATGCTGCCTCAGTTGATCTTGAAGTAATTCGCACGACCCATCCCCGCCACGCCTACGACGTCGCAAACACTAAGTCGTTTTCAGATTTTGAGGGAATGATTGTGATTGGCGGTGATGGAACAATCCATGAAGTTATTAATGGAATGATGGATCGAGCGGACAAGATAACGTTTCCACTTGGCCTGATCCCTGGCGGTTCTGGAAATTCATTTCTTACCGACCTGGAGGTTCTCGACCCAATCAGTGCCGCCGAAGCAATTGTTAGCGGACGGCGTCGACTAATTGACGTTGCGAAAGTCACCCTAAGTGATCGCAGCCTGTACGCATTTAATATTATTGGATGGGGCCTGGTTGCGGATGTGAATGTTCGTGCCGAGAAGTATCGGTGGATGGGTCCCGTCCGTTATACAGTGGCAAGTCTCGTTGAATTAGTTCGTGCCAAAAAAAGAGCTGGAACACTTAGGTTCAATGATCGTGAAATAAACGGCGAGTTTTGTTTCGTTTTGGCCTGCAACACCATACATACCGGAAAGCAGATGAAAATGGCCCCTCGGGCAACGCTGGACGACGGCTTAATTGACTTGGTTGTAGTAAAGCACGGTCCGGGTCTATTCAAGATGTTGTCGTTGTTTTCAAAATTATACGACGGCAATTACATTCACGATCCTGCCGTCGAGTATCACCAAGTAAACCGTTTTGTGCTAAATCCAGACATCGCCGGACCATTAAATGTAGACGGGGAATTGCTTGGCAAAACACCCGCAGAGGTGGTGATGTTACCAGCGGCATTTGAAGTGTATTGTGATTTAGGCACATAGCCAATCACCTCGGCAACCTAAAGTGCTGCCCCGCTTGATTGGGTTTGCGAGGACGAAAATCAACGTATTGCGAATCCTTATTTTGGCGAACTAAAACCCAATTTTCAGCAGTAACGCATACGGCAATTAAATTTGCAAAATCAGAAGAACATGACGTGGCTTCATCTGGCAACGATCAGGGCGCACACTCGGTGGCCTGAGCATTCTCTCATCTGGAAAAAATTCGAAGTCGGTTACCGGTCATTGCTTTGAAAACCACTTAATCGATTAGTTTTGATCCACCAATTAACCTTCTTTAAATCGAGTTAGTTCAATATCAGGTAATTTTCCGTCACGAAGAGGGTTTTACGGGCAGATTTCACTGCAAAGGCAAAACATAATCTTGACTTACCGCCCCTCGCAGTTTCAAATTAAATAACGATTTCGCCGCTGCAAATCGCCAGCGGGAGGTCGCCCTTTTAGGAACTGCGACTTACCATTCGTTTTAAATTAACGCAGTAAATCATTTTCAAATAACAACAAGACGTTTCCTATGAAAAGCACGCTCTGTCTCCTTATTGTTCTCTTGGTTGCAAATCCCAACTCACCATCTGAAAAAGGAGTTGATTTACTCGCCAACGGATTAAAGGGCTGGAACGTAGCCAAATCCGGAGCGTGGCAAGTTGACGACGGCGTTCTTCACCCATCCGATAAGCCTGGCGGCTACATTTGGACTGAGAAACCCTACGAAAATTTTGAGCTTACTCTGGATTATAAAACGTCAGAGAAATGCAATAGCGGAGTTTTCTTCCGTACCGATCCCAAGAACCCAGTTCAGGGGGGATTTGAAATTCAAGTCGCTTCACACGGTCTTTACAGCGGCAAGCATATTGTTGGCTCCCTGTACGACGCAAAATCGCCAACCGAGTCTGCTGGCAAACCGGACGGCGAGTGGAACCAAATGAAAATTACCTGCGAGGGTCCAATGATTAACGTTGTGCTCAACGGGAAAAAAGTACTGAATGCTGACCTTGATAAATGGACCACGCCCAAGTTAAATCCTGACGGCACCAAAAACAAATTTAAAACCGCACTAAAGAAATTACCGCGATCGGGGAACATCGGATTTCAATACCACGGCCATCCCGTTTGGTTCAAAAATGTTGTGATCAAAAAGAAGTAAGTCCAACAGTTTTGCAAACTAAGTGATTGGATTCCTTTCGGCAAAAGCAATATGACTTCGCTACACCGACACGGGATTGTGCAAAATTCCGTTGGCGTTGCGACATCCGCTTCCACAATGAAAGCGCAGAGTTAGATTTCGAAAAGAACGACAATTGTTTCTTTGCCTCACTCGAGACTGTCGGATCGTAGCAACCCGACCCGCGTCAAACCGCTCCGGCAAAACTACTAGATCGGGGTAGAGTAGGGCACAAAAGGGCTAGGTTTGTCGCCTGCTCTACGAATAATCGGTGTCCGTTTCTACTCGATTTCGCCCTGATCGCTTCGCTCGATAAAGTGCCTCATCTGATCTCCCAAGCACGCGTTGGATCGATTCTCTGGCTCTAAAACTAGCGACACCAAAACTAGCTGAGACACTCACATCCTCGGAAAATGTTGCGTTTTCGATTGCAAGGCGTAATTTTTCAGCAAAAATGACCGCACCGGTGTTACTCGTTTGAGGAGCAATTATCAAGAACTCCTCTCCACCCCATCTACCAAGTGAGTCGGACCTTCTGGTTAACACTTTCGCAATCTTGGCCACCCCCGCAATTACCTCGTCTCCGACTTGGTGCCCCCGTGTGTCGTTCACCGCTTTAAAATGATCAATATCAAACAAAATTAGGGAAAGTTCGCCGCCGTAGCGAATCGCTCTCTGAAATTCATTTTCTAATACTTCATCGATCCGCCTTCGATTAGCTATTTCGGTCAACGGATCAATTGACGCCAAACTTTCAAGCTTTTCGTTCGCAATCTTTAGCTCAAGCGTTCGCTCTTCCACTCTCTGTTCCAACTCAACCGTGTATTTCTTAATGAGTTCGGTTTGCTCAATCAATGCAAGCTTCGCCGCAATCAACTTGGAAATCGTTTCGAAAATTTTTCTATCTTCATTATTATAGCCAGCAATGAATTTTGACTCGCTATCGAGAACGCCGAAGAGTCGGTCTCCGAACATAATTGGAACGCATAGCTCAGAAAGACCAGGCTCAACATCGGGAACGTAGTCCTCAAAATTACTTAGATCTGAGATCAGAATCGAATGTTTAGTTAAAGCGACTTGACCTGTTATCCCAACCCCAACTTTAATTGTCAGGGGATTAAGAATTGTTTCTTCTTCGGGATTTTTGACACCAATCGCTGCGACCTGTTTGAGCGACTCAGAGCGTTCGTCCAAAAAGTAAATAACACAGTCTTCGTAACCGAGGCTGCCAACTATCTCGCGGACGACAAACCACGCCAAATCCTCGGCGTTAATGACCGATACCATCTTAATCGCGAATTCGTTGATTAAATCAGAACGCGAAAGATCTTTAGTTTTGAAGTCTGAAAGCACGCTAACGATAAATTTTTAGTAAGACCGATTGCAAGATTGCCGCGTTGGAAAATACACAACTCGTTGCGAAATGTTAGTTTAAAAAAGTTTCTGATGCCAAAACTTTCCACAGTAATTAATTAATTTTTTCAAAACGTTTACTTTTTATGCAGGATAACTCAAACTGAAATATTAAGAAAATTTCAAATAAAACTACCCCCTCGCAAACGGTAGCCCTTTCTAAAAAGGCGCGCAGAAACCAAAAGAAAAGGCCAACACGTTTCAGTTGAACAACACACAATTTTCCCAAGAAAATTACTCAAAATTCGCTACTTTCATTGCGAGGCCCCAACGAGGAACTCAATAAGACGTGCCTCTTTTTACTTTCCTGTTGGAGATTTCCTCTGACAAGTGGTCCCAGCTTACGAGCACTGAGGCAATAAGCGATTGGAATCCCGCAGTGGGCGAGAGGGGAAGTACTCCGTGCCCGAACAAGCATTTCTTCGTCAATCACCGCTTTTTAAGCATGTGTATTGCGAGTTCTCCGGCCGCCGTGCCCGACGTTACACAGGGGGCGATCCCCCCGCCCATTGAATCCGCCCCGCACAACAATAATCCCTCGATGGGTGAACGAGTCCCCCACCGCCCCGATCCAATTTGGCTGGGAATATGATCCATCCCGTAAATGCTTCCATCGGGTGTGTTAGCAAAGGATGAGTTCGTTAGTGGTGATGAAATTTCAATAACCTCAGCCCTAGCCTCCAGCCCAGGAAGGTATTTCTCTGCCGCACCCAGCAGCCGCTGCCCAACCTCATTTTTAAGCTTCATGTAGTCGGCATCCCGTTTCAAAACTGGCTGATCATTCCATGGTTCAAATGCTTTCCAGGGCGCGAACGTGATAAGCTCAACCGTATGCTTACCTTGCGGCGCATGATTAGCGTGAGGATCTTTGAGCGTCGGTACCGTCAGGAAAAAAGCCATTTCTTCCATTTGCCGACCTTCTAAGACTGGTCGGTAGAGAGAATCAATATCATAGGACGGATAGTTCCAAATATTCGCATCATCCAAACCAAACTCATTAGGTTGCTGACTCGTCCCCACAAAAACACAAACCGAGCCAATCGAATATCGACTACGCCTCATTTTTTCAACCGGTCTCTTCGGCAGCTCTGAGTAGCCAACCATATCTCGCAAGGTATGCAACGCACTGGCGTTTGAAATTACAACCGGAGCCTGATAGTTTTCTCCAGTTTTCGTTCGTACGCCAGTTGCCTTACCATCCTTTAAAGCAATAAATTCGACTGGGCTCCTCCGTTTTAACGTCGCCCCATTCTTCTCAAGATGTTCAACATATGTATCGCGAACTTTTTTCGAACCACCGATTGGATAATAAGCCCCGCGTGAAAAGTGAGCGATAATTCCAATCATGACTAAGGCAGCGGCGCTTCCCGGCGGAAGACCAATATCTCCTCCGGGGCCGGAAAGCGCTGCCTTCAATCGCGGGTCAACAAAGTATTGATCAAGCAACTGCTTATACGTGTAGCCTTTGTATCGAAGCAGCAATGGTATTTTCGGCAGCAGACTTATCGTCGCCCATAACCCTTTTCGTTTCTGCAAATCTCTTAAGCTTCGATCGATCTCCTTAAATCGCTTAAAAAATTTATTCAACGCGTTTTGCTCTGATGGGAAATCCCTCGATAGCTGATGGTGAAAATCATCAAGAGAATTACCAAGTCGAATTTCATAATCAGGGAAAACATAACGATCAAATCCCTGAGGGTTCAACTCCCGAAACTCTAAATCATCCAACAAACCTAGGTTTTCAAATTGTCGATAAAGCGACCTACCCTCGCCCATCTCCCCCACGTAATGAATTCCAGTATCGAACCAAAACTTTTTCCTGGCGAACGGATTAATAAATCCACCGAATTGTCGCTCTGCCTCTAACACGAGCACACTTTTCCCTGCACGTGCGACAGTCAATGCTGCACTTAAGCCACCAATCCCCGAACCGATGACAATCACGTCATATTGAGACATAGATTCCTTCCAAAGGTGATGTTTACCTCATCCGAATCGAAAATATTAATTGAAAATCATCAAGATACGGATTGTTAACGGCATTAAAATTTAGTCGCTCCGGGATTCAGACAACTTGTCAATTTATTTTCAGCAACACCTACAAAGAACCATCCAGATCTGGAATCCAGCAGCACACCTTTTTGTCGACCTGATGGGTGGCCCTCACCCGAGCGAATGCATCAACCTATTTGGGTCTCTTCTCCGGTGTTAATCGAACATAAGCCTCCAACTGTTTGCTGAGCTCAACAACCTTTCCCTTGTATTTAACTTGGTCAGCAAGGTTGTCAATTTCTTCAGGATCATTTGCGTGGTCATAAAGTTCACGACCAGCCTTTCCTTGAAGCCACTCGGTGTAGCGAAAGCGTTCGTTACGCAAAGAGTAACCCCAAGCCTTGCGGTTGTGCCAGATTTGAGTCACTGCAGGTTTATCCCAGCTCTGATCTTTCGGATTGACCAGCAGTGGCTTGAGCGAACTACCTTCTAATGTACTAGGAGCCTTTAATCCGCATAAATCTGCAAGCGTGGGATAGAGGTCGAGTAACTCAACAGGCTTTTGCGACGCTAAGTTCTTACTTAAACCGGGCGCCGCAATAATCATGGGCATCCTAGCGGATCTTTCAAATGCTTTCTTCTTATACCACAATCCTTTCTCTCCGAGAAAGTAACCGTGATCCGACCAAAAGACGATAATCGTCCTTTCCATTAATTCCGCTTCTTCTAACGCGTCGAGCAATCGCCCCACCTGAGCGTCTACGAATGAAATGGTAGCGTAATAGGCTTGCTTACACTTGCGTGCCTCCTCCACCGTTACGTCCTTAAAGTAATACGGCCAATTCCTTTTATCACGCATCACTGCCATCGGAGGAACATCCTCTAAATCCTTTTTAGCAGACTCAAGATCTGGCATCTCAATAGATTCAAGAGGATAGAGGACGAAGTATTTTTTAGAGGCCACATAAGGAAAGAAAAAAATAAAAAATCCCGCCG
>JAAEMV010000236.1 GCA_024225195.1 Planctomycetaceae bacterium
ATAAATACACAACGTATTACGGACTGTGGGATACTGACGAGTTCTTTGATCTTCAAGCCGATCCAATGGAGCAAAATAATCTAATTCGCAATCCAAGTGTTGGTAAGGAAGCCAAAGCGATGGAAAATCGGCTTTACAAAATGATGGCGGATTTAGGCGGAAAGGATATTCCAATGAATCAACCAAGGGGCAGTTCACAAAACAAACGATTGGAAACACGTGGCGGAGATCGTGCCGCTGATTTCCCCAAAGCACTCGTTGTTCCTGAGCCACTCAACAAGAACGCAAAATAAGCTCAGCCTGTTGAATTGGTTTTACATTCTTCGCCACGATAATCGTGGCGGAGTCTTCCCAGGAATGGTTGAGGGGAACTGAGCTGTCTGAGCAATGTTCAATCTCGTCCTGCTTAGCGATCGAGGGTTGCGATAAATTTCTCAGCTCGTTCGACCAGCGCTGTCGGGCCCGATAAAAAAATAGCTTCGGGAGTGTGCAGCGCTGTGATCGTTAATTTTCCTTGCCGGCTCGTCAAGATAGGTTGTGCATTTCGTATCGCGGTTGCCACGCTTTCGGACAACTGACGATACAAAACAACTTTCTTGCCAACGATTGTCGCGGGAGGTTGACGGTTGACTCGATTGATGGCTTCAATCGTTTGCTTAACGATCGCTATGTCTGTTGGGTTCCCAATCAACGTGATTTGATTCGTCTCTCGATTGACAATGATTTTTACAATTTGTTGGAGGGTTCGGCTTGGTTGCTGAGTACTCGCATTTGATTTGCTGATAGCCAACTGGGCGGCAGCATGGCTAGACGGCCAGGTCAGCGTTAAAAAAACTATGAAAGCGAAGCCCAGGCTAAGTTTAGAAATTAAATAATGCATTGGCTTTTTAGTCATCATTTACAGTGAATGGATGCCTCTGAGTTTAGTGCAATCTGTCGGTAGTTGGAGTAAGTTCGAGAGAAATTTAAGATTTAAAAGGTAGTACATTGCTTGAGGTTCTTGAATTATTACAAGCCGGACTTTTGTTTTGCTCTGTTTTTCTTTTGTCGTTGAGGCCCAATTGCAGGGTCGGCGTTTTTGACGGGAATTTGTTTTTTAAGTTTGGATTTTAACGTTTCCATTTCCGGTTGGTTGGCAAT
>JAAEMV010000237.1 GCA_024225195.1 Planctomycetaceae bacterium
ATGCAAATTCGTTTTGATTTATGGGTGTAATTAAAAGTGTTGGTCAAATAATTATTTCTTTCAGGCTGGACATGAGACGGGAAATGATATATATCAGCATGGGAAACCAAATGAAATAAAGGAGAAAGCCCATGCCTGAGAGAAAAAAGAGCCTGGAACAGAGGCTTGAAAACTTACTGGAACTTAAAGCGAGGTTTGAATCCATGTTGGACGCCGTCGAGGATCGAAACGGAGATTTCGACCGTGCGGACGACATTGAGGAATATCTCATCAAGCAAATGCGTGAGATCACAAAAGAGGCGCTGAATGACTGGGCGGTTCGCAAAGAGAATGAAAAAACGTCTGAATTGAGGGGAACCACGGAGAACGCCAAACACCACTCAAAAAAAAACTCTGGTGGTATACGACTTGCGGAGAAGTGAGCGTAATGGAAAGGCGCTTTATAGTGGATGGCAAACTTGTTCGTCCCTTCTCCCTGGCCGCGCAAGTCGGGTGCCGGGGTTGCTCTTCGCCCTTGGAACGTCGACTGACCGATTTCGGCGCGGACAAGTCATTTGCCAAGGCCTCGGTCAAACTCGAAGAGCATTACGGGATCAGAATACCGGAAAGCAGGGTAAGAACCGTTACCCAAAAACACGCGTATACAATTCAAGAGCAGGAGGACTTGCAAACACAGATCCCCGAACATGAAGGCGTTGGCCGACTGATAGGGGAGACGGACGGGACCATGATTCCGATTGTAGACACCGCCGATGAAACCAAAGCCGAAGGCATTGACCGGCGCAAGACCCGAAAGACTCGTTATGCGGAGGCTCGCCTGTCCATGGCGTATGAGGACGGATCCGTGAGTCCGTTTTTCGGAGCGACCATGGATGATCCCGATGAAGCCGGCGACCGGCTTATCCATTGTGCCGTGTTCGCGGGGCTTGGTCTGTCTACCAAAGTTCATTGTGTCGGGGACGGCGCGATATGGATTACAAATCAAGTGGACAGGGTATTCGGCCTTCAAGCGACTTATCTTGTCGATTTTTCCCATCTATGCGGATATATCGAAGCGGCCTCGAAATCATGTGGCGGAGACAATCCGCCAGCCTGGGTGGAACAACAAAAAAAACGTTTCAAGGCAAACGAATCGGAACTGGTATTGACGGAGCTCGAACCATACATTGAACCGAAAACGGTTCCCGGCGAGAAGGCTCCGGTTCGAAGATGTCACCGATACATTGCAAACAGACCCGGACAATTCAATTATAAAGACGCAATAGAGTCGGGATTGCCAATCGGTTCCGGACG
>JAAEMV010000238.1 GCA_024225195.1 Planctomycetaceae bacterium
CACGAATCCGATACTCCGAGACATCCGAACGAAACGAGAGCGGCTTCGTTAAGAAAAAGACGGCACGATTCCTTAAACTCCGACGAAACGAGAAAGACCAAAATGAGCGACCGACCGAAAACGTGGGGCGACGAAGTAGATTACGTTGGATATTCCCAGCCAGCCTACTTTGGCGAAATGGCAGAGCAGAATGGCAACATCCCTCACGGCTACCTGCCGAAGGCTTTAGTCGTCCTGCAAGGGAACGACTGGTGGTTCGACGAGATCAATGATTGTTGGAAGCGTGTCAATCCGCAGTTGGCTGGGAAGTGGGGCGACGAGTGCTTCGGTCAACACATTGTTTTGTATGGATATCTCCCGCGACTTAGCGATGGTTGCCATGATGAGCGATTCAAGGCAGTTTATGGACGTGAGAAGCCGACTCTGTTGAGCAATTGGCCCGATAAAGCCTTTGATCGCCGCGACCTCGATGTCTAGTGTCCGCCAGCGGACATAGTGTATCACGCATGGTACACTTTCAACCAGAAACCTCGTCAATTCAGTTGGCGGGGTTTTTTTTCGTATAATTCCAAAGTTTTTTATTTTGACCGAATCAAAGTGACTACACGCCAAAAATGGGCAGATTACCCCCTTGCCTATAATGTGTCAGGACTGCACAAAAACTAGGCAGCGTAAGTCTTTACTACCAAAGGACTTACGAAGACTAGGGGCTAACTGCACAAAAAAGCGGAAAACCTTGCAAACACGCGATGGTCTCTGTGCC
>JAAEMV010000239.1 GCA_024225195.1 Planctomycetaceae bacterium
CATCTTGCTATGACAGGAAGCACATTGAGGATCTTTGCGGTGCTCAATGATGCTGTCTTTAATCGTAAATGTTTCGGTGGGCGAACTAAGTGCTTCGACTTCAAGATTGGCAGGCAATTCCAATTCCATGCCATAAATACATTTAGCTACCCAGGCACCGCGATAAAATGGGTTCGTGAATTCACCGTTGGTGGTCATCATCAAAATGCCAGCCTGTGACAGTAGACCACCACGCCGTGATTCCTTGTCAATCATGACTTTTCGAAATGTGTTTTGCTGACGCCTCTTTTTGTCGTTCAGAATCAACTTTGAGTCTTTTTCATCAGCTGTGATTGGCGTTTCCTTTTCTTCTGGAAGTTCCAGCTGGTAGATGTCGTTCAAGGGGCGGTTGATGACAACAAAATCAGAAGCAATGAAGTTCAGAAGACTTAAATTCTCACTCAGGACTACCTCAAAGAACTCAATAGGTTCCTGAGCCATGAATGGTTTCAATCGCGCAAGCTTTTCACCGTGACTGTCTTTGAAAGTATGCGCGAGGATATCAGTCTGTGGATTAACCACATCTATTTTCTCAAGCTCAAGCCATTGCATTGTAAAGTCTGTCACAAAACGGCGAGATTTAGGGCTCTGAAGCATCCTCATGGCTTCTTCCAAACGGACGCTGGGGTCTGTCAACTTCCCTTCAGAGGCAAGTTGTATCAAACGGTCGTCGGGAAGCGAGTTCCACAAAAAATAAGACAGTCTGGACGCAATTGAATAATTGTCGAGGTTTCGTGAGTCCCCCTCGTACTTATACAGAAATTTGGGTGAGCAGAGGATCAGCGTTAAAGCGGATTGAACAGCATTGAAAACGTTTTGATCCGTTTGGAAACTCTTGTTTGCGACGTCCAGAAAACGACTGAGCTCTTGATCGCCAACCGGTCTACGGAATAGTTTCGTGGCAAGGGCCTTTATCATTTTCCGGTATTGTTCGCGTGGTTGCTCGCCCTTCAAGTGGTCGTAGTAGGTTTGGTAGAAAGTGTTGTTGGGGGGCCAGTGGTCGTAAAAAGGACCGGTCACTTCGGCCGACATGAAATGCAGGGCTGTTTTTGGCAGCTCGGAGAGTCGTTTATCTTTCGGCAGCGGTGGTATGCGGGTGAGTTTACTTAAGTCCTTGGGTAAAGGATAAAAAAAACTGTGACTGTAAAGAACAAGGTTTTGTCCGGGTTCCAAGTAGGTCCGCACTTTTTCACTTAGTAAAAAGTCTTGGTCGCTGAGTGCTTCTCGACTGATCTTGGGATCTACATTGGTTGTGATTCTTAACCATTCATTCTGTTTGCCAAGTTTCACTTTGAAACTTAGATCACGTTCTCTCAGATTTTCTCCCTTAACCGGTATGAAATGCGTAAAGTATCCGTTGATTTTTACGTCGTAGTGTCCGGCTAGTGTCGCGTCATATTTGAAACCGATGCCACGGGAGTAGTCTTTGTAACGATAACCTTCGGCAGTTAACCCGTCGTTGGTATCTTCGTAGTAGGGAAATCCTTTGCTGCCTAACCTTCGGATTTTCCCGTTGTGATAGCTGTGTAATGTTGTTGTGGCGGAGGGCATGCCTCCTACGACCTTCTCTGCTACTGCAGAGGCTGCTCGGAAATAGCTATCCATGGCATAGGGTGAGATGACAAGCTTGTCACCCTGGTTGTCAAACCCGTCCCTGGTGTTGTCTACCGGCAGATGGTTTCTGACGCTTAGTTTGGTAAAAAAAGTGTCATTGATCGAGTTCTCATATTCCGCGCGATTCAAACGAGTAAGGACGCCGGCGTATTTTGATTTGATTGTCCGATATTGAGTGATTAAAAGTTTCTCAAAGTCCGTGGCCTCGTTTTGGGAGGGTTGGTTGTCGGCATCTTCGGGTGGCATCTCCTTTTCTTTTAATACCGTCAACAACTCGTTGAGTAATTCACGATCGTGCCACTCTTTGTCTGAGAAAGTCTCGAAGTTTTGGTTTCCCTCGCTCGTCGTATTTCCGTGGCAGGTAACGCAATGAGCATCCAAAAAAGTTTTGGCTTGTTTGAGCTCTGCACTGTTTTCTTGAGCGGTCAGGCCAGTGTCGCTTCCTGCTGCTGCGACTAGCAAGAAAAAGAGTAGGGAAGCGAATCTCATCGTACCAGTCTTTCTGTTTTTTCTTTGGACAGGGAACGTGATGCCTAAGCGGGGCAGCAGATAAGTGACGTCAATTCCGACGCTTACGCGTAGGGTTACCGGAGAAGTCACACTTGGCATTTTTGCAAAGTTACTTGCAGTGTCGTAGTACCGAGTAACGAGTTACTCGGGTTAAAGGACCGCGCTTTCGCTACTGGTGGCGAAGCTTTCGATTTCGAGTCCCAGATGCTGCAAGGCACAAAGGTAGACGTTATTGCGGTTGTCTGAACCATTGAACCTGATGTGTTTGCCATGCTCAAAGCCACCACCAGCGACAACCACTGGGTTGTTCTTGCAACCGTGAGGTCCTTCCTCTTTGTTAATGCTGAGGGAACTGGTGATCAAACAAACTGTCTGGTCCAGTAAGTTTCCACCTGCATTCGTCTGGGTCGATTTTAGTTTCTCCAGAAAACGTGCGGTCTGCATCATGTAGGCCTGGTCAGCCTCAATGTTCTTGATGAAGCCTTCTTCTGTAGCAACTGCGTGGGAATCGGTATGGTGACCAAGCCAATTCCACTCTGCATAAACATTGGCTACTCGCGTGACATCGTATTTGAACGCCAGGAAAAGAAGATCCAGGTAAGTGGAGCGTTTATTGAAGTGCGGGCAGACTAAGATCTTTTTCGAATACTCACTTAGCCCGTCTGTTTCGAAGGCTACATTTTCGGGGAAAGGAACATCCACCTGTTCTCTATTTAACCAGCGTTCCGCTCGTTGAATTGATTTTTCAGATTCACGCAAACTGGAAAAATATTCATCCAGTTTGTTTTGGTCTGCTTTGGAAGCTTTACTTGCCATGGTCTTGGCGTCTTCTCTGCTGGCATCGAGCATGGACTTTTTCAACGCCAGTAATTCTTTGCGTTTGCTTTTGTCGACCTTGCCAAAGATCGTTTGGAACAAAACCTGCACGTCCGAGATTGAGGAAACGGGTAAGCCGCCCTTCCACGAGACGCCATAAGAATGCTTCTGTTCAACGACTAGATTCCGAATGCGCGTTTCATTGCCTAGGTGAGACGCCGCCAGTTCATCAACTGAATCCCTAATCAACTGGGGATTTGTGTGGTCAGCGTATTCAGCAAAAGCGTACATCGTGCTTTCGTGATTCCCATAGTTCCTCAAGTTTGTGCAGAGCGTGAAGTCGTCCTTCAGTTTTTCGAGCGGTTGGAAGGTTGACGACGTCTGGTAGTCCTTGCCGGCCGAAGTCGGGAAATTGTCAGAGCACATGCCGTTGCCGATATTCATGCAAAACAAGCGATTTGCTTTGCCCGAGTCATCGGCCGTTGTCTCTTGTGCAAAACTCTCCAACGCAGGCAACATTACTAAACAACCTGCCGATTTCAAAGCATCTCGTCGTTTCATTGGGACACCCTTCCGGTTTTGAATCAATTTGACACCCTGTCACTCCCGACGTCGGACAAATTGGACACGTAATGCTCTGAAAAAACAGAGGATTTAATTTGGCCTGTAAAAGTATAGCGTCTTTGTTGTGTTGTTTGGGCTTGTTCAGAGTGCGCATTGTGACGTTTGTTGAATCCAGAGTTCGAGGACGGGACGCCATCCGCTTTGATCGGGTCTTCCTCCTTTCTTCCTGCTTGCCCGTTCGATTGGGATCGAACCGTGTGCGACCTGCTCTAACGAATGAACTGCTTCTTAAGAGGGGGGGCACCAGTGCCTCAGCATGGGAACTGGGTCGATATGTTCTTTTTTGCTAGACGCGCTGTGATCACCCCGTTCCGCATAGGGCGCGATCCCTTTCAGACCCTTGTCGGCTTCAGCAAGTTCGTGCTCATGTAGGGAGCGGGAAGCTTCTTAAGACGCTCCATCATGCATTCGAGCTTGCCGTTAGTCGTGTCGTTAATGGTTGTTCTGAACTCGTGATTGCCGGGTTCTAAGTGCACTGCTAGCGAGTGTCTGCGAGCTTGTTGCAGCTCGCGTAGCGAATTGTGAACTGGAGTGCACATGATTCAAAGACTCTTTTCATGCTCAGAGTTAGTGGGCTGCTTTTGGTTACTCCTAATTGTTGGCTATCCAGGTTCTTGAGCGACTCGCTTTGCGTGATCGTGCTGAAAATTGCCATGTAAATCTATGAGCGACGCGACTAGCCGCAATAGTCACGCATGTTGACGCGACTAGCACGCTTGCTGTCGGGTGGGGTGATTGGTGGCGGCTCAGTCCTGCAATGGGGGCCGTTGGGATGTGGACTTGCGTATGAGGTTGATGGATCGTCGCGCGGGGACGCGGCTCAGAGAGAGTTTTATTGGCAGGGATCTCCTTCTTGGATATTGGCTGAATCTTTTTGTAGACAGGCCTTGTTGCAATCTGGTTGCAACTGTATGGTTTGTGCATGTGGTGAACGTTGTAGTGTTTCGGCTTGTCCTGTTGGGTGAAAGGTTTGTTGGGATTCATGCCTCAGGTACTCGATCAGCAAAACGCTGCCGTTATGTGACAAACTGCGTTAGGCGAGTTTTTATTGATGGAAACCACGGGATTTACGATTCGTGCCCGTTTACCTGTTACTGCGCTGAGTGGGTTTCTTGGTGCTGGGAAAACAACGCCTTTGAACCATGTTCTTGCAAACCGTGATGAGATGTGGGTTGCTGTGATCGTAAACGACATGAGTGAGATCAACATTGATGCCGCGTTTCTGCGTGGGTTCTGGCCAGTTTCGCTGCCGTGATGTCGATTGAGGACAAGTGATATGTTTGCAGCGGGAGTAGGACACCATACGCGCGGAAGGGAAGTTGCCCCTCTTGCTTACGCCGTGGGACTACTTTCGCAGCAAGTTTGGTGCTGGGGACGTGATATTTTGCGCCCAGATGGTAATTGGCTGCTTGAAATTGGCTTCACTAGGATCGAACCGCCCGCAGAGCGTGAAGATTGTTCTAGCGTTTACACCTTGGACTTGCCCGGTGGACAAACATTGGTCCTGCGAGGCTTTGGTGTGCTTTTTAGCGATCATCAGCGTGGCGCAGTGTTCCTGCCTCGCTATGAGTTTCAGCCGAGATACGCCCCCCGGGCAACGCACAATTGTCGACCGTGGTGTGCCGCCGATTTGCCGCATTTTCGGGCGCCTACCGTTGGCGAGCGTTATGCGTGTGCTTCTTTGACTTGGCAGCTAATCGATTGGATTCGCACTTACGAGGTGAATGTTATTGAGCGTCTGGGCATAGCGTATCGAAGGGAAACGTTGGTCAGATGGGACAAGCCTGAGAATAGCTTTACGCCAGCAGAGAATTTTGCGTCCGCTTGGCGTGATTTGTCATTTCAGGTTGCGGCTAACTTCGATTTCTACTTAAGCGGCAATTGCAAGTGAACGAATACACTGTGCTAGATATTGGGAACAGTTGGCGAGGTTTGTGATGTTCGCTTTTTTGCAACCGCGGCATGTTTCAGAGTAATACCCTGTAGGAAAAGTACTGAACAGAGAGAATCCCACTGCGAGGTAATATCAATGAATCGATTTAACTTGGAGACTCGGCGGGCGTTGCAAAGAGTGTCGGTAAGTCAGGCTATAGGTGAGGTGTGCGGAGTGTTGGTGGCCGAAACAAAGAGGATGCGGTGTGCACGGATGTTACGTCTATTCCTGACACTGTGCTTGGCCAGTGCGGTAATTGGTTGTGGGAGCCCGGAGCAGATAGCGACGACAGAAAGCAGAAGTGAAATGCCTTTGCCGGTTGTTCGTGGAAGCGAGCTTGCCCAATACCTGCGTGCAAGTGAGTTGCCAGTGTTGGTTGAGTTTGGGGTAGATGTTAATTGCTCAAGGTGTGCTCAGACCAAAAATGGTGTTGAACGCTTACGTGAATCTCTTCACGGAAGTGTTGACGTGGTTCGAGTGGACTTTAGTTCCAATGCTCAAACGGTTGCGAAATTGGGTGGCACGATTTGTCCAACGTACGTGTTGTTCGACGGGACAAAGAACGTCCTGACGCGGAGTTTTCCGGTTTCGATTGGGCTGCTGGAGGGAGAAGTCATGCGGCAGATCGGTAAGTGAAACACTGCCAGCGTTCTGGAATGTGACCAATCGTTCCTTCAGGAGGATCGTTCCTTCAGGAGGGAAGTATCAATGTCATCAATTTAAGGCTGATTCGATTAGTGCTGTGAGGCGTTCAAGGCCCCGGTTAGCAACTTTTTTATACGCAGTCCTTTGCTCGTGCTATTCGTGATTGGGCTATCCGCGCATTCCTAATCCCTCAAACTTTCGCAACGGACTCCCTGATGCCAGTTTAAAAACCTGCGTGATATACGTTGAGTTGGGTTCACGCTGTTGACATCTGGAGTTTGGTTTGTTGCACCGCATGGGCGGGGCGTCGAGGTTGTTCTATCGGAACGCTGGGGTTGGGGCGACGCACAGTGGTGCCACGGACGAGCATGGCTTAGCACTTACCCAAGACAAATCACC
>JAAEMV010000240.1 GCA_024225195.1 Planctomycetaceae bacterium
AACCAACCCTTTGACCGATGGCAACTCCTGTGAAGTATTCGGAAGCATGCCGTCCCGCAATAAAGCGTCGAGCAGCAAAGCCTGCGAATCACTCATTTCATTTGCTGCCCACGCCTCGATCGCCAATTCGCACTCATCACATAAACGATCGCCCAAGTCGGCCAAAGATTTTGGCGAAATTGCCTGATCCGACCCAAGAATCGATTCCCATTGTTCCATCGAATAATCTACCGGAGAGCCAGTTGCTGTCTTTCGGACGACAATGTCTCGCACGCCTAACCAGGATCGATCCGAATTACGCACCTGCAGCGGTGCATCCTTGGCGGTTGCCAATTCAAGATGCACCTGATCGCCCTGCCAATAATCAAGATTGAAACGCTGCCAATGCCAATTTTTATTTTTGAGCTCGTTAATTGGGTAAACGGTTCCACTGCGTGGATAGTTCTGCACAACGTACCTCGCGGTTGCCTGACCACCTCCAGCGCAGCGAACCCAGGCTGTCATTTTTTCATCCACCGTAAATCGTGGAGACCCCAGCACTCCGGGCAAACGATCCGATAACAAACCGGAGAAAATACCGCCTGGGTAAATCGAAGAAACAACTTCAGGACCTGCTGAAGCAATTCTCATTTGACCGGGGCCACGCGATTGAAAAAAATCAAATCCTTCGCCGAACCACTTGTCTAAATCATCTGCATTGGCCAGATCCCAGTAATGGGAGGCATCGCGGCGTTCCTTGTCTCGATCTGTTTTTTGTTTTAGCCACTGTCGTTTCAACTTCCCCCAATTCGCTTGCCAGCCTTTTTGCTCCCCCTCATGGCGTTGCATTTGGTTCCAAAGAAACAACACGTGAGTTGGAGCCGATGCTTCCTTGGCAGCATTTTTCAATGCCTCATCTTGCCCGCGAAACTGCTGCCTCAACTGCTTCACTCGTTCCTGCCAGGCGACCACAAGCCCCGACTTGATCTTCTCCTTCGTTTCAGCGAGTTTTGACTTGGTGTTTAACCGCAAGGAATCAATCGCCACATCTCGCATGGCTGGCCGAGTCGACCCAATCACACCAAACAGAGCGTAATAATCAGCCTGGCTAATGGCATCAAATTTATGATCGTGGCAACGGGCGCAAGAAATCGTTAGCCCTAAAAACGCTTTCCCAAAAACATTAATTTGGTCATCTGTGAACCGCACTTTTTCATCCAGTGCATCCGTCGGAGCAAAGCCATGAAAACACAAACGCCAGTGAGCCGGCCCAATCGCTGATTCGTTGATTCCAAGTTCATTATTGAGACGAGGCTTTGGCAACAAGTCGCCGGCAATATGCTCTCTGACGAGATCGCGATAAGGCACGTCTTGGTTAAATGCTCGAATCAAATAATCTCGATATTGATAAGCATTAGGAATCGAGGGGTCTCCCTCAGACCCATGCGAATCAGCATACCGAACAAGATCCATCCAGTGCCGAGCGAACCGCTCGCCATATTGATCCGAATCGAGACACTGGTCGACCAAGGCTTCGATAGTCAGCTTACCGGACGTCACCGACGACAGTTGTTCGGGCGAAGGTGGTAAACCAGTAAGAGCAAACGTAATTCTTCGCGTTAAAACAGAGACCTCTGCTTGAGGCGAAACAGCCAGTTGATTGGCCTTTGCCTGAGCATAAACGAATCGATCCACAGGGTGATCGGACCAGTCATTCGAATTCGGCACTCCCGGATTCGGCACCTCCGGATTCGAGATTGGCTGAAAACTCCACCACTTTTTGCGTGCCTCCAGTGTCGCATCCCAAGATGTCGCGTTTTCAAGCTCTTCCGGAGAGGGCGGTTCATTCCGCGGGTCGAACGCGCCTTCGTTAATCCATTTCTCGAAATCAGCAATCACACTCGGTTCCAGCTTGACGCCCCCTTCCGGCATCTCAAGCCCTTCGACTTCATGCTTAATTACTTTCAGCAAGAGACTTTCACCAGAATTCCCTGGCACAACACTCGTGCCATGTTCGGTTTCAGCTCGAATGCCCTGCCGCCAATCCACCGCTAGTTCAGCTTCCGCCTGATTGGAGCTATTGTGACATTCATAACAGTGTTCGACCAACACGGGGCGGATGCGAGATTCAAAAAAATCCGATTCAGATTGCTGCTTCGCCAACCCTGGAACACTCAAAACTACGGTCAGACAAAAAAAGCTAATCAGACTGACGGCTGACCGTGGCGTCAAAAAAAAAATAGGCAAAACCATTTTAGTTCTTTACGGAATAATGAGTCTTGAAACGGAAAATTATTTCCAACAATATCCTACCTAAATGGTTTTCAACTTGCGATCAGATTAGTTTTTTTTCGTACAATAGGCACTTGCAATTACCACGAGCAGTTAAAGGTCTCAATACAACGCGTGAACAACCTTAACGAAAACGCCGATCCAGCAATGGAAAACGAAGCTCCCCCTCCGGTACTCGCAACCCTTGCAAATCCTAGGATTCACCAGAACGTTGACCAGATCGGTCACCTAATCTTTTTATCTTTCGCCTCCATCATCATTTTACTTTCAGTTCTGATGAGCACGGACGGCAAGCAGGCTGTTTTTCTTCCAGGTTTTACGAGTGCTCTTCCCGACAGTTGCTCAAGTCGGCGATTGCTTGGAATCGATTGCCCGGGCTGCGGACTCACGCGAGCTTTTATTTGCATCAGCCATGGACAATTAGGCGAGGCTTGGCGATTTAATCACGCTAGTTTTGTTATTTACTTATTCGTCGCAATTCAAATCCCTTGGCATGCCATTCAGTTTTGGAGAATTCGAAATGGGAAATGGCCCCTGCACTGGCCCTTCATTTACTGGATCCCAATGGCTGTTGCGGTCATCCTTTTAATCAATTGGATCTGGACACTGACTCGCTTTCTATAATGACAACGTCGAGAAGATGCATAACAAAACACTCGCCATTCGCGATGCCAAGATGAATGTAGTTGACTTGGGCCAGGGCTCTCCCGTATTGCTGGTTCACGGCTTTCCCCTGAGTCAAAACATGTGGGAATTCCAGATTTTGGAATTCGCAAAAACTCACCGGGTCATCTGTCCAGATCTCGCCGGTTTTGGACTAAGCCAGTGTAACGAACCCCGCACTGACCTCCGAAGCCACGCGCGAGACTTATCCGACACCCTGGATGCATTGAATATCCAAGAGCCCGTAGTTTTCTGCGGTCTCTCGATGGGCGGTTACATCGGCTGGGAATTCTGGAAGCAATATCCGGAGAAAATCAGCGGAATGATTGCCTGTAACACACGTGCCGCTAATGACAGCCTAGAAGTCGCTCGGGGCAGAAGAATTGCTGCTAAGTCAATTTTTAAAACCGGCACACAAGTCTTAGCCCAACAAATGGCACCTCGCCTGCTTTACGGTGACCCGCAGGAAAGAAAGAAACAAATTCAATCCAGTGTTGAAAAAATAATCGAATCGACATTACCAGACTCAATCGCCGCTGGGCAACTTGCGATGTCCAATCGCCCCGACGCAACACCTTGGTTGCCCACGATTGACTGCCCCGCCCTGTTTATCGGTGGCGAGCACGACGAAATCACGACGACGCGGGAGATGACCAGCAACGCTGCCTTGCTTCCCAATGCCCAATTCATCGAAATTGAAAAAGCAGGACATCTCACTCCACTCGAGCAACCTGAATCATTCAACCACCACGTTCTGGAATTCCTGAACTCAAATCGCTTTGGTCAGGATTAAATTTCGCGGCAGTCAAACTTCACTCGTACCAAGCGAACGTACCCTGCTCAATGGCGACACTTCCCTCGATCGCCATCGCCGAGCGAGGTCGCGCTGCCTCTTCACGACTACGCAACATTTCTGCCTGAATTTCATACTGGCGAATCAACCGAGGTAGCAAATCAGAAATGCTCTGCAGACCCGTTCGGTTCTTCGCAGCAGACAGTTGAGGCGTGTTTAGTGGCTTGATCATAATCAGCTCCCGCGTGAGGTTGTTTCAAATCGCATCTACTTCAAACCAACATTGTTTGAATTTACAAAACGCTCACAAAACGCTTTGTCTGAATACAACTATTGGGTTACCGAGTGACACCTCTGGTCGTGCCTGAAATAAATCCTTGAAAATAAATATTTAACTACGAAAAAACGACTCCCCCACAGAGATTTCGTCACCTTGCCACTTGCCCGCTCGCCCAACTGACCAAACGTGTCAAGCACCAACACCAATGCAACCGACACCCTGTTTTGTGAATTATTCACTGCTTGGCGATCAAATCGAGCAATCCACTGGGAGGCTTAACATTGACTCAATTTCGCAGCATCTTTAAAATAAAAAATTCAGGTGAATCGGCATTAATGGAATCGAATGACCCATCCCCAAAAAAGTTCCGCTGCCGCTCTACCTCCGGGGCCCAAACCACTCGGAATTGGTCTTCGTTCTGCAGAACAGGCGAAGAAGTCGCTACCGGCGTGGTTGCTTTCGCTCCTGTTACACTTGAGCTTGATAGCAGGCTTAATTTTTTTCCTAACTCAGATTCCAAACGGCGCGGGTGAGGTAGACAACCGAACCGGCGGAATCGTGCTTGTCGACATCCAATCCGAATCGACTGAGTACCTTAGCGAAGGCGACATTGCTCAAAACAGCAACCCCGCGTCAGTCCCCGACTCCTCCACTCCATCCGTCGACCTCGAAAAACGCCCTGAATTGCCCGGAATGGAAGTCACGACCGGAGAGGTGGTTGGAACTGAGGACCTGCTTGCTAATAAGCTACCAAGTGCCGATTCGTTAATCGTTGGGTCCGTAGCCAACGGAAAGATAGGCGGAAAAATGACCACGGAAGTCTTCGGCATTCCGGGAACAGGTTCGCGATTCGTTTACCTCATCGACCGTTCCAAAAGCATGGAAGGATATAACTTTCGGCCCATGCTTGCTGCGAGACAGGAACTCTGGAAGAGTGTTACCTCTCTTAACGAGTCGAACCAGTTTCAAATAATTTTCTACAACAACGAAGTTGATATCTTTCGTCGAAAACTGAATCTGCACGCAGCCAGTGAAGTCAACAAAGATGCGGCGAAACAATACATTGAAAGTATTCGGCCCGATGGCGGGACCGACCATCTCGCTGCCTTAAAAACCGCTTTCAAGCTTAGCCCCGATGTCATTTTCTTTCTCACAGATGCTGAGGGAGGATTTACCGCAGATGAAATATTCGAGCTCAGCCGTCGGAATTATTCTCGGGCAATTATCAATACGATTGAATTTGGAGAGCGGCGGTCTAACGATCGATCCCTCGAAGCCATCGCCAGAAACAGCGGTGGAAAATATATTTTCAAAAACATCAACACACTACGAGTGGAATAAAGGCTTCTTAGCATAGACGCTTCGAACCGAAGTCATTAAAAAAGGCAGGGTTGTGAATCCAACAACCGCCCCCATCACCGGATTACAAATGCGACTGATTATTGCAATTTTATTCCTTGGCTTAAATTTGCCTGCATCGGCAATCGGACAAACCGATACTGTCGTAATGCAACGCAAATCAGATACGCCCCCCGTCACTCGAAAGGGGACGATTACGCAATGGATTGGCGACTCGTTAACCATTAACTCCAAGGGAGTTGAGCGGGAAATTGACAATGATACGATTATTAAATTTGAAACGGTCTGGGGCGATAACTACAACCAGGGAGTACTGGAATTAGAATCGGGAAATCCCAGTTTTGCCATCGTTCAATTTGAAGAAGCATTATCGAACGAAACTCGGCCCTGGGCAAAACTCATCATTCGCACGCAACTCATTGAGGCCTATCAATCCATCGAAAAATATGCGGATGCCATTCG
>JAAEMV010000241.1 GCA_024225195.1 Planctomycetaceae bacterium
AAAAAGGGCCTGGTATGAGAAAAGTCGCCAGCCCCCACACCACTAAGTTGCATGTCGCGTGCCGTTATGCTGAGAAAGGACTTTTAGCTGCGCAAAAAGGGGCCAGGAACCAATAAGTGAGACTGGGTCGCCCTACATATACTTGGGCTCTTATGGTTTGACCTAGGGGCCGCGCCGAGCATACAACTCGACCGTCGCCGGGGGTTACTTCGGGTTTTGACAATTTCCCCAATCATCATTACGTCGATCAAGAATTTCCATCGCCTGTAGTCTACAATTTCTGGTGTATGTCGGGACCTCGTTAGTAACGGGTTTCGTCCGCCCTATTGTGGTTCCAGTTTTCATTTTCTGCGCAAACCAGTGAATATGCATTTCATTATCTTCTCGGCAACCAACCTCGCTTTTCGATTCTCTTTGGTGATCCTGCTGGCCTGGGGTCTTTTATTGGGCGAGGGAATCAGTCAAGAATCCACATCCAAGGGCGGGGAACTCAATCCACGAATGAAGCAAGACATCAAGGC
>JAAEMV010000242.1 GCA_024225195.1 Planctomycetaceae bacterium
ACACGGTGAGTCTATTGTTTATCCAACGTTGGTTCGGATGGCTCAAGAGTGGAATATGCGGCATGTGTTGGTGGATAAGCAGGGTAATTTTGGTTCGATTGCCGGTCTTCCTCCAGCGGCGATGCGATATACCGAAGCGAGAATGTCGCCTGTTGCTGCGTTGATGCTGGAAGATCTTAAGCTGGACACTGTCGACTTTACGCCGACTTATGATGAGCGACGAATGGAGCCCTCGGTCTTGCCGAGCAAGTTCCCTAATTTGCTTGTCAATGGTTCGAGTGGAATCGCAGTGAGTATGGCGACGTCGATTCCGCCTCATAATTTGGGCGAAGTGTGTGAAGCACTCAAGATCGTGATTGCTAATCCTGAATGCACCATCAGCGAAATAATGGGCGTTTTGCCGGGGCCGGACTTTCCAACTGGCGGTACGATTTGCGGTACTGCCGGAGTTATTAAAGCGTACCGAACAGGCCGCAGTACGATCATCGTGCGAGCTGAATGTGAAATTCAACCAGTTTCGAAAAAGAAGAACCGTTTCAAAATCGTTGTCTCCGAGTTGCCGTTCCAGCAGACTCGTGATGGAGTGGTGGATAAGATCGCCACGCTGGTCAAAACCGACAAAGTCAAAGGTATTTCCGGGATCAAGGATCTTAGTGATCTGAAAGAACCGGTGAAGCTTGAGATTGAAATAAAGAGCGATGCTGATCCGGAAGTGGTTTTGAATCAGCTGTACCAGTTTTCGCCATTGCAAACATCTTTTTCCATGAACTTCATGGCATTGGTGGATGGAAAGCCGCGAGAGCTTTCTATCAAAGACTTCCTTACTGAATTCTTGCGGCATCGCGTTCAGGTGATCCGTCGTCGAACTCAGTTCTTGCTTAGTCGTGCCCGCCGCCAGAAGCATACGATTGAAGGTTTGTTGTTGGCGCTGGCTGATATCGATCAAATCATCAAGATCATACGCAGTTCAAAGACCCAAGCGGAAGCCAAGGCGGGGTTGATGGGCATTGAGTGCCCTGCCTCCATGATGCAAAGAGCGTTGGGTGAAGATGGGTTTAAGGTGTTCCAGGAGGAACGCGGTGAATCCGATGTTTATCATCTGACGGGGATTCAGGCGGACGCGATTCTAAAAATGACACTCGGGCAGTTGGTTAACCTTGAGCAGGAAAAGCTCGGTGGTCAGCATGCAAAGTTGTTGGAAGAGATTAAAGAGTATCTCAGGATTCTCTCCGACGATGCAAACGTTTACCTGATAATTCGTGAAGATCTTGAAGAGATTCAGCGGAAGCTTGCCGACACGCGGCGAACCGTTTTGTCGCACGAAGAAGTTCGCAATATCGACCTTGAAGATTTGATTGAAGAAGAAAATATGGTCGTTTCGATTAGCCATCGCGGTTATATCAAGCGAACGCCAGTCAGCACTTATCGGGCTCAGCGACGAGGTGGTAAGGGGATCAAGGGAGCGAAGAGCGAAGACGAAGATCCAATCGAACACATTTTTGCTGCCAGTACTCACGATTACCTGTTGTTCTTTACCACTAAAGGGATCGTCCATTGGCGGAAAGTTCATCAGCTACCCCAGTTAAGTCGGGAGAGTCGTGGGCGTGCGATTGTGAACATCGTGCAACTCGATGAGGGAGAGGCAATTGCGTCGTGCCGGGCAATTCGAGATTTTGATGCAGCGGAACACTATCTTGTCATGGCAACTAAGAACGGGCTTGTTAAGAAAACTCCGCTCTCGGCCTATGGCCGGCCAAGGAATGGTGGCATTATCGCTGTCAAGCTTAGAGAAGATGATGAGATCATTGACGTGCTTGTTGCCAAGGCTGGAGATGAGATTGTGCTTTCGACGGAAACGGGGATGGCGATCCGATTCCGGGAATCGGATGCACGACCAATGGGACGGAATACCAGTGGTGTCAAAGGGATATCGCTGACACCGGGTGACAAAGTTGTTGGAATGGTGGTCGCAGATCCTGAAGCAACGTTACTGACTGCGTGCGAAAAGGGGTATGGTAAACGAACCATGTTTGGGGCGAACTCAAAGACCGGTGAAGAATCTGAAGAAGTCGAAGGTGATTCCGTCAATGGTAGCTCGCGATACCGCACTCAAAAGCGTGGTGGAAAAGGGCTTCGCGATATTAAAACAACAGAACGAAATGGACGGGTGATTGGTGTTAAGTCGGTCAATGATGACGATGAGTTGTTGTTGATGACATCTCGCGGAAAAATCCAAAGGATTAAGTGTGCGGATGTGAGCACTATCGGTCGAAACACGCAGGGTGTTCGAATCATGGGGTTGGATGAGGAAGACTCCCTGGCCGTCATTGCGGTAGTGCCTCGAGATGAATTGGGTGACGAACCGGAGAGTGGGTCTCCAGAATCAGCTTCGCCTTCACCGGCCATTGAAACAGATTCTGCGTCTACTGCACCTGAGAGCGATTCGCAGGAAAGCGAAAGTTAATCGTTGGAATCGGAACA
>JAAEMV010000243.1 GCA_024225195.1 Planctomycetaceae bacterium
CAGGATCCTTCTCAACATAGACAAATTCGCCATCAGACCGGTGCACGCTATGATAACGCCGCACCTTCTCGCCGAAATATGGATGCCATCGATAATGTAGTGTGGTTTCTACTGCGACATGGGCAGAATGAACAGGAACTGACCCTTGGCAGAAAAAACTATCTTTTCATGGGCTCCGAGGGCGGAGGAAAGGCCGCCGCCATCGCCTATACTCTGATTGAAACAGCCAAGCTTAATAATGTTGATCCGCAAGCTTGGCTCACATGGGTTCTTGCTCAGATCGCAGATCATAAAATCAACCGTATTGACGAACTGTTGCCGTGGAACTACCGTTCAGAGTAAGCAAGTTGTCGGACGCTCACGTATTTGTTTTAGGGGTGATCTATTGGCTAAAAGTACTTCTAATGACTGCCTGGAAGAGGTCCAGACTCGGCAGCAGCAGCAGTACATATCCAATTGAAGACACAAGCAAGCAGATCGAAAGTGAAAATCGCCTTTTGATCGAATGCCGAAAAAACGTTTCTTCCAAGATATTTCTTAGTAAATATTCATATTGGCTTTTTGCCTGGTTCCAATGCCCCGGTCGGTTTTCAGATTTGTCCTTGCCTTCAATCCCAATCGCGAGATCTCTGAAACCATCCCACTCGCTGTCATAGTATTTACCGGAGAGGGTGAAGTGCCCTTCTTCTCGAATTGTGTGATGGAAATTTATATATTCAGATGGAGTGAACACTTCTAATCCTTTTTCGACAAAAGCGAAGCTATCCTTTCCAAACTTGTGCACCCAAGGCCTACGCCAACGATAGATTAGATTTGCGGTTCCAAGAAATACCAACCCAAAATAGAGAAAGCGTAGACGGGTTACACCTTCAAAATAGAATAGAATGCTCGTTTTATTGGTGATCTCTTTGAACGAGATATAACCGACAGTGGTGTCATTAAAGATGATCAGATACCCAATAATTGGCACAGCCAAAGCACCCCTTGCAAGCCAGCCATCAAAAAACCCGATATAGTCAGACCAAGTAAAATTATAGGTGAATCCCCGCCACCTTGATTGTATTTTTTGCCACTTTGATCTCATTTAGATTTTCTCTGTATCGATTCCACAAAGATATTGAGCAACTAAATCTTTTAAGTCAATTGTCGTCTGCAACCCGCAAAATATTGCGGAATAAAAGGGCAAATTTGCCTAATTAAAAACTGAAACAAATCAACCACATCACCATTGAGAACAATGGTCATTTAAAACCAAGATTTACCACATTACCCGCTGATTCCCTATCCTCAACGATTTCCAGCAATCGTATTGCCCAGGCATCAAGGGCGCGGCGCTTTTCCGGTAGGTATTCATTGCGATCATAAACGCTTGTCACCGCAGCAGAGTTGCCGGTATCGCTGGCATGGTTCAATACTTTCGAGACAGTGAAGCGGGGGAATCCAAGACGCTCGCCAGTAAGGTTTGTAGCGCCGGTGCGTCGGAAATCATGGGGCCGTGCATCTTTCAATCCTAACGGTTTGCGCATCCTGGCAAATGCTCTCGTCATGGCTCTTGGATTGATAGATGATTCAGCATTGCGCGGGGAGGGGAATACAAAAGTATCATTGCCGCTGAGATCAATGGCTTTTTCAATCAGTTCAAGTGCCAAGTCTGACAAAGGAACAACATGGGTATGGTGGTTTTTGGTTCTGTGTGAGGGGATAAC
This sequence comes from Planctomycetaceae bacterium, assembly GCA_024225195.1. GTDB lineage: Bacteria > Planctomycetota > Planctomycetia > Pirellulales > Pirellulaceae > Mariniblastus. The sequence goes on from JAAEMV010000243.1 coordinate 1,707, forward strand.
CCAAATCTTGTTTTCAATATCCAGTTCGTCAATACGCATCCCGGTGACTTCACCACGCCTTTGTAGCGTTACCATTGCGATCTTGGTTGCATAGGCAACGCCAGCGGATACAGTAGCACCCTCAATTGCAATAGGTAATGTAAGAGCGTCCCAGATTGTTGAGAGTTCAGTGTTACTCAAAACCCGTTCACGGGCTTGCTGGGTGGCAGTGGTCACATATTGGCAAGGGTTGTTGCTTGTGATCTCGTTTCTTTGTGCAAAGGCAATAATGCCATGCAAAATAATTCTGCATTGCCTAGAAGTGCTTGGTGAATAATCATCAGCCACATTATCAACAAATGCTTGAATCGAAGCGCGCTTAATTGTTGATAGTTTCGTTTTCCCAAATGCTGGTACTATGTGCGTGGTAAAGAAATAACGCTCGTGATCAATGGTACTTTGCCGTTTCGGGTTTTTAATGTTTGGTCTATGCCGTCCAGCTTCACATTCCCGAAAATACCAGTTGCCGATATCTTTGACCGTTTCCCTGTCCAGTTCATTTTTTGCCAGTAGACGGGCATCAAACTTTTCTGTTGCCGGGTCGCCATCGTTCGCAACCTTTGCTCTATTGATAACAACCAGTTCCCTTGCCTTGGCTAGCGCTGTATCGCGAAGCTTGCCAAGAGACATTCTCTTTTGCTTGCCAGATTTCAGCCTGTAGCGATATGTCCATGATTTCTCACCTGTTGCGGTAACGCGAAGGCATAGCCCTGTTTCCTTGGTATCGGCATATTCTGTCAATTTGCCGTTTAATGGTTTGGCGGATTTTACGAATGCATCCGTGAGTTTGCTTTTGGGCATAATCAGTCCATCTGTTGAATATTGCTCTCGTGGTCACACCGTGGTCACAAACAAATGAAACTAGGTGGTAAACCTTGAAACAGTATGATACACGTAAACGCATGAAAAATAAAGAATTATATCGAGTCCTGAAACTACGTGAAACTCAATGAAAAAGTTAGAGCACTTAACTACGAATCAAGGGGTCGGGAGTTCGAATCTTCCCGGGCGCGCCAATTGCTTTAGGGTCCATTCTTGTTGACCCAGCAGGTCGAGGCCTTCATCGAACATTTTAACCATCAG
>JAAEMV010000244.1 GCA_024225195.1 Planctomycetaceae bacterium
AATGACAAGCAGGTGTATAGACATGGACAGTCGACCACGGCCAACAAAATGAGCACCATCGAGTGTCGAATTTGCATATGCAAATCCAGCTACAGTATGTACGTGAAACTGCAAACCAGCCGAAACTCGTGCAAAGTGACGATGCGATGAGAAGCAGGTGTATAGACATGGACAATCTACACTACTACCGACAAGGGTTCCTTTTGTCTGTCTGTCCGTCCGTCCGTCCGTCCGTCCGTCCGTCCGTCCGTCCGTCACGCTTAAAAACTCGAGCAGCGTAAGGAACCAATGGCAACGAAGTGCATAGGCATAGACAATCGACCACGGCGAGAACAACGAAGCAATTGGTTTTTCGAATTTGCATATGCAAATCGAGCTACAGTAAGAACGCGAAACTGAAAATCAGCCGAAACTCGTGCAAAGCGACGATGCAATGACAACCAGGTGCACAGACATGGACAATCGACCACGGCGAACAAAATGAGCATCATCGTGTTTCGAATTTGCATATGCAAATCGAGCTACAGTAAGTACGCGAAAGGGGTTATTTCCTCCTCCGCGTAGTTTTCCTCCGCGCATTCGCTTAGTGGCTGGGATGTGCGCGCTTAACCAATCAGCGCTCTACCCGCTTCTCCTCCAAGTGGCTGGGATGTGCGCACGTAACAAACCAGTGCTCTATACGCTGACGCAAGGGGGGCTCTGTTTTGGATGGGGGCACGGCACGCGCGTGCAACAGATGGGAGGATAGTGAACAAACGCAGCGCAGCGCAGGGTAAGGCTCGGCTTAGCGGTTGGGATGTGCGCGCGTAACAAAGCAGTGCTCTATCCGCTGACAATGACTCGGCTGGCTATTGGTGGGGGGGAGGGAATGCGCGTGTTGTTGGTTTGAGCCGCGCGGTGACGGGCGGAAGACGCGCGCGCATAGGAGTTGTTGTCGTTGTCGCTCGCTGCAGCAGTTGGTAGTTAGTCGCACTAAAACTGTTTTTGGCCCCACGTGCGTGCAGCCAAACAGCCCGTCAGACTTTCGTCCAAATGCCTAATTCTTATTGCCGAAATTGCTTGTGAAAACGAAATTGTGTTGAAATTGCTGGATGAAGGTGTCGTGCTAAGCCGAAATGGCTCCCAAGCGACGTCGTTGCTCATCTTCTGCGACTGAACGGTCGCGTCGGTTCCGACAAAAGGTGCGTGTGGTTGGCACCTAGATTGAATTGGTTTGATTGAAATCAACGTTTGACGGCCGGGTTCGATTGAAATCAACGTTTGATGACCGGGTTCGATTGAAATCAACGTTTGGCGACCGGGTTCGATTGAAATCAACGTTTGACGACCGGCTTTGATTGAAATCAACGTTTGACGACCGGCTTTGATTGAAAT
>JAAEMV010000245.1 GCA_024225195.1 Planctomycetaceae bacterium
CCCCGGCATAATGTCACCGGGCCTTGTTATTAAAGAAAGTTCCCTGTAATCTAAACCGTGCTGCTCTGCAATCTCCTTCATTTTGACAAGCTCTTTTGCTCGTTGCATTAGCTCATCTTCAAAGTTGCGGCCTTGGCGCTCCATTATGTTGGTTGCAGTCGTCAGGCCTGCTCGCAAGTCCTCAATGTCTGCTGCGCGCATGCGGCCCTCATCAACTGTAAATTCTGCGGGCGCTGTGAATGATACTTTCCACCAATCTTCCGGCAATGTGTATTTGCCTTGCTTTGCACGCTTTGAGATTATGTATTGTGCAATCCGCTTAAATCCGTAATTTAAGCACTCGCAGCGAAGCTTTATGCTTTTGTTAATATCGCCCTGGAATGCCCGGACGCCTGCGCCCCCGACCTCAGAACTGTCTAGCATTTCGCGCCGCCATCCTAAAGCGTAAAACGCGCTTTGCTCTACTGTCTTAGTAAATTTTTGCCATGCTTCGGGCGGATCGTTTACAGTGTGCCCCTTTAGCGAGCCACCGTTTTTAATGATCCGAATCATTCCAGAATCCATGTAAGTAGTTGCTGGCGTGTTTTGCCCCTGGTCCAGCCCCATCAAATTACGCGCGGTGTCTCTAGTGCCTGACTCGTTTGACTCGATCAAAGTCAGAATTGAGTTTACTTTGGTTTTAACCTTTTGCGCGTCTCGCGTCTCGCTTAGGTCGTACCAGTCTAAAACAGCGGCTGCAATTGCAGGCTGTCCGCGCGACTGGGTAAACCATTCAGTGTCCATAAAGTGCACCATCGAATTAGCGGGCACATCTTGAAATCCTAAAGCGCGGCTGTCATCCTTTACCCGGTACGCTATCGGCGCATTAAAAGCGTCTAAAATGACGCCCGCGCAAATCTTCAATCCATTATAAGCGGCTGAGTCTGTTACCATGCCGTCGCTAATACTCCCCCAATCTCCGACCTGGTGCGCCTCAATAAATTGGATCTTTGGAAAGCCGGTGCCTTCCTGCTCGGTAAGGATTGCAAAGAAGTCGCCGTCCACGTCTAGCGCTTTTGACCCGCGCCAAATAGATTTGCGGAATGAAAAGTTGCTGCCGCGAATGTCAAAGAAGTGATCTAGGTTTTTAAAATCATCCTGTACCGCCTGCGCAAAATCTAAATCTGCACTGTGCGACTGTAAGCGCCAGCTGTTGCCGTAAACGTAGTTTGCCTTTTGTTTAACGGCACCGGCCACACTGGAAAAAGACTGGTAAATATAGCGCGCATCGCAGAGCATCATCTTGTGACGGTTCGCCGTCATCATGTCTTGGATGTCCTTTGCTAGCTGCTGAGTCGTAAGCCTGCGCTGATCATTGCGCCCGCCTGCATAAAATTCTCGTGTACCGCTGCGGCTGTTGTAGTTTGTCGCGCCTGCGCTGTATTTTTTGCGCGCTCGTTTGATAGGTTTAACGGCCATATCTGCTGTATTGATTGACTCTAGCAAACTGAGTATCACTTACTTGGTTTGCAGTATCTAAAACGTAATCCTCAAGCTCCTTGTCAGTCATTTGACCGCTTGCGCCTTGCGTGCGCACAATCTTGTAGCACTCGCGGATTGACTCAATAAAATCATGCGGCCCCCAATTTGCTGGCATCTCGTAGTCAAATGATTTGCCTGAAAGTGATGCCCGGACCATGCGCGCGCCGCCGTGCTGCACTGACTCAAACTGCCCTGCTGCCAGCGTTTCGAGCGCGTCAATGGTGCTGGATGCGGTTTTCCCCGCTTGTATCCATATTGTAAACAATAAACCCCGCATGCTACAAAATTAGAGCAAGCGGGGTTGTTGTCAAGTTTTGTTTGAGTGTGGCGTTTTACAATTTAAATATTGGAGACATTGAATATTTTCCTAGTGCATAAATATATTCTTCGCCTTCAGAATTAATGTGTATTTTGCAACGTCTTACAATATTCATTGCTTTGACTGTCGCAGTTTTTTTAGTTCTTTTAATTAATGTTGCCTTAAAAATGCAATTGTAATCGCATACTGATCTTGCTGTAAGTATTGTTTCGTTTTCCATGCCCCGACAATAAGCGCCCGCGTAATAATCTGCAAGCATTAAATTAAGGTTTTTTAAGTTTTGTTTAAGTGTGGCGTATGTTGCTATTTGCAAACAGATTGCTTGCCTGCTTCATAAGCGGCCTCTAGCGCTGTCTTGATGTCCCAGACTGCTAAATCGTGAAAGTTGAGACTATTGATTTTGCTGGTGTCAAGCGTTCTGATACATAGCTCACTGTTTGCAATCTGCGCCAGCACTTTATTTTTTTGGCTTAGTGTTGTGTTGTTTTCCATGCTTTGTAAATGCTATGCTAATTCAATTTGATTTTCTGAAAAATCCCTTTTGATTTTATCAAAGCCACGTGAAAATTTAGTATCGTGAGCGGCTTCGCAGTAAAATGATTTTCTACCACTTAATCCAATGTTTACTTCCAATATTCTCCAAGTGGTCAAACCATTTATGTGGATTCCTAATTTAGATTTTACTAAATCTCCTGCTTTTAGTGTTGTTTCGTTTTCCATGCCCCGACAATAAGCGCCCGAATAATAAACTGCAAGCAATAAATTAAGCTATTTTGAATTTTTCTGCTGCGGCTCAGAATCCACGCCAATCAAGCCGGCCATCGCCGCGCAGACAATGTTCATTTTCTCGCAATCTCCATAGTGATCGTTGTCCGGGTCCCGGTTTATAAAATCATAATACACTTCGCCGCTCGGCTTTGTCTTGCTGATTTTTTGCCAGGCATTAATCTGCCGCTCATAAATCGCCCCGGCGTCTTTTGCATACGTCCAGACTGGCTGATCGTTCCGGCCTTTAATCCCGCGAATCAGTGACAACCTGTTCATTGACTCATGCTTGCTAAACCTAATTTGCGGCACAAGCTTTCGCCCGGCACCGATTGTTCCCTCGCCAACGTCAATGTAATCTGTTTCGGCGTAAATCCTGCGCAAACCGTCGCTGTGCCGAAAGTCTCGCGCCTTGTCTCCACGGAATACTATCCAATAATTTTCTGCTGCCAAGCGCTGCACTTGGATCGAATTGTAGTTTCCATCTAAAAATACGCGTGACATTGTAGCGCCCGCCAGTCCGTATTTGTCTGCAATGTCTCGTATTGCGCCTGAGCTGTAGACTTTTTCCCGCTCTATCAATCGGCTGTGCAACTCGCCCTCGATAATCGACCACGCCCGCACGATCACGTAAAAGTGATCTTTCTGCACGTCCACCGTTGCAAACATTATCGGCTCGGTGCTTTTAGGCTCCCATTTTTCGCCAAGCACATAGTCGCCCCGCGCATGTTCGATCTTTTCCGCGCTGACATAGTTTGACTCATTCCACGGCTGCGCTAATTGCTTGCGCACAAATTCCTCAAGCCCGGACAAGTCGCCCCGGCTCCGCGCTATTGTTGAACGCTTCCATTTTGTCACAAGCTCCGGCCACGGCGCATGCGCTAACGCGTTGTAATGGTAAAACACGCATTGCGGGTCCGGGTTGCTGTTCATTTGAATATACCGCCCAGTCAAATTGCGTTCATGCTGTGCGCCTGGATCCCAATCAATGCGACCCTCGCAAAGCTGGCATTGATAATATACCGACTCGCGCAATGCTACCCAATCAATCTCGCCTTCTGTATTTGTGACCTCATCGCGGCTTGCGTATCGGATGCCACCGGGCGGCACCTTGCCATCGACTGGCGCTTGCTTCCAAATATAAGGGATATCTTCCCCACAGCATGGACATTTAACATGCCAAGTGTGCTGGCTACTGCGCTGCCATAACTGATCCAGCTCGCTGCCCTCGGTTTGCCCGGATGACGGCAGAAACATTTGCCATTGCCAATTGAACGAATTTTGCCGCGAATGTATTTGCTCAAGCCATTTTTCCTCGTCTTTGTATGCCCATGACTCATCCGCTGTGATGCGTTCAAGCGTTTTTGAATTTCGGTTTGCAAGCACGTTTGCAGACAGCAAGCGCACATGACCCAGCGGCGTGCTGGTGTAAAGTTTTGTTTTTCGGTACTTCTGGTCTGGGATCAATTTGAGAATCCGCTCCGTACTGTCGATTAATGGCGTAAACTTGTCGTCACTAAATTCTTTTAGAGCGTCACCGGTCAGATCATAGTGAGCAGAGCTTGCTGGCGATACGTGCAACGAGTACAACTGCAAAAGCTGCGCCGTAAGCGTCTTAATGTGCTGCACCGATCCTATCAAACCAACATAAGCGCCGCGCGATTCTGCTGCCGCCCGGAGTACGTCTACAAGTAGCGGGTGATTTTTGCGCTTAAAGTTGCCATAGTCGAGCTGTATATTTTGCTCGCACCATGCTACCGGGTCTTGGCGCTCTGTTTTAGGCAGTGTCATTTGTGTGAAAAAAAGTCCGCAGGTTGCCAGCAATCCAAAATATAAGTAGGTCGAACCCGTGCCCGCTAATAGATATACAACAAGAAAAATAAATTACAACGGCCATGCAAATCCATTGCGCTACATTTTCCCCTAAAAGCCATCTAAAAGCACGCATTATCCAATAAGACTGGCGCTCTGTTTCAGGTAGTTTCATTCTGCCTCAAATAATTTAGCAAACATGCGCGACTGGCTCAATCCGTTGAGCTTGCATAGATCGTTAAAGCGTTGAGCTATGTCTGGCTTGACTCGCAGCGTAATTGCAACCTTTGGCTCAGTTAATGCCGGGCGCCCCGGTCCTCGTTTTATTTTTGTATTTGTCATTTTAAGTATTGTTTGCGCTCAGTCTCAAAACATTCGATCACCCATTCTGGCAAGTTAATGTTCCCCGGCGCGGTTTTTAGTTTTCGTATCGGTTCAAATATCATGAGCGCAGTTAATAGCGGCGCAAGTATTTTGTAAATGTCTTCCGGCGCCTTGTTGCTGAGTCGCTCTGCAATTTGTTTGCCGAATTTGTCACAGCTAGCGTTTCCGGCCCAACATATATTTTCCAAGATGCGCTCTACTTCTGCGCGGGCCAACATTTCGCCCTTTTCGATTCCAAGCTTTTTTTCGTGCGCCTGTGCTTCGCGCAAACATTTTTCAGTTTTGATCAATAGATCGTTCCAAAATTTGATTATCTCATGATCTGGCGTTTTTGATTCTACCGACTTGGAGAGTTGCGAGTTGTAATAGTCGCGTACTCCCTCAAGCGATTTGATTTGCTTTTTGCCGCGCGCTTTGTCCGGTACTTTTTTTGCTGCCGTCTTTTTACTTGCTGGCGTTTTGGCCATCGCTTTGCGCAATGCAACTTTGAGCGCTGCCGACTTGCGCTTTGCGTGCTTCATTATCCACATTGCAACAACCGGGTCAGGCTGATCCCATGGGCATCCCATGCGTGCGTATTTGCTGACAAGCGTTTGACTAATGCCCCACTTCTCCGATAGCTTTTTCTGTGCCAATTTGTTTTTCATTTGTCTGGTAGCACTACTTTTTCAATTTATAGCTTGCATAAAAAAACGCGCAAAGGCTTCAAACC
>JAAEMV010000246.1 GCA_024225195.1 Planctomycetaceae bacterium
CCGTCTTTATTCCACGACCAAGATGGCAAGAAATACTGGCTAAACATGGTTTGGGACCACCGTCCCAACAAACATCCATTTCTTGGAATCGCACTTCAAGCCTTTGATCCGGTTGAAAATTGTCTCACGGGAAAACCGGAAATCATTTTCAGAGGAAGCGAAATTGGCTTGACCGAAGGCCCACATTTATATCATCGCAATGATTGGTACTACCTGCTAACTGCGGAAGGGGGAACCGAATACGAGCACGCGGTCACGCTTGCCCGATCGCGAAATTTACGCGGACCTTACGAAATCCATCCGGCCAATCCAATTCTAACGTCCAATGGCAAGCCGAATCTCACTCTTCAAAAAGCAGGACATGCCAGCCTCGTAGAAACGCAAACCGGACAATGGTACATGCCCCACCTTTGCGGACGCCCCCTGCCCAATACGCAACGTTGCAATCTCGGTCGTGAAACGGCGATCCAGCAAGTGGAATGGCGGAATGATGATTGGCTTTACCTCGTTGGCAACGGCAACTCGCCAGCGGACGAAGTTGCAGCGCCTCAGTTGCCACCACACCCTTGGCCGGAAACCCCTCCACGCGTTCCGTTTAACTCGATTCACTATGCGACACCACGGCTACCGTCCTCTCGCGTGATTCGCGAACCTGAAAAACTGACTCTCCACGGTTCCGAATCATTGGAGTCCTGTTTTGAACAAGCTCTGCTCGCACGCCGTTTAACCACGCAACGGGCGGTTGCGAAAACAAAACTCCGATTTAAACCGCAGTCATTTCAACAAATGGCGGGGTTGGTGGTCTATTACAACAACCACCTATTTCACTATCTCTACCTGACCTGCGATGAAGAGGTCGGCACCTGCCTTCAAATTCACAGTTGCGATGATGGAGTCTCATCGTTCCCCTTAGCAGAGCAACCCGTTCGCGTGACCGACGACGAGCTATTTTTCAAAGTAGAAATTGATCATTGCCAGCTACGATTTTTCTGGTCAAACGACGACCAAACTTACACCCCCGTCGGCCGTGAACTCGATGCCTCCATCCTCTCGGATGACCACGGCAAACACTGGGGCTTTACCGGCTCATTTATCGGCCTTGCCTGTCAGGATCTTACTGGCGGTAGGCGACCAGCTGAGTTTGATTTTTTAGAGATCACCGACTCGAACACTGACTAGGTCAAATATCTCACATAACCCAACTACGAACCCATACGATTAATCCAAAAGACTGGCAATTTCATTACAACAATCTCGGACTCGTGCGATACTTTCATCGCCTGAAACCACCTCATTTTAAAAACATGAACGATTACAGATTAAACAATTTTCCAACCGACAGGTCACCCCGAGCGTAGTAGATTAAAGAAAACGAATGAGTGTCATCCAAACTCCTTCGCTACCCACCAGAAGACCCTGTCG
>JAAEMV010000247.1 GCA_024225195.1 Planctomycetaceae bacterium
CGACCAGGGCTATCTGATCCTGGATGTGAACGATGTTGTATCGGAGCCGGGAGCTTGGCGTGCATTGATGCGGACACTACGAACGGGCCGGTTAGAAATTGTGCCGCCCGAGGCGGGTTGGATGCGGCAAACGGTTATCACTCAGCCGGAGCCGATTGAAATTCGGGTGCGTGTCATTTTGATCGGAGATGCAAAAACGTATTATCAACTCGATCATGCGGATCCGGATTTTCGAGAGCTGTTCAAGGTGCTCGCTGATTTCGATAGTGAATTACCGCGAAGTGACGAAGCCGTTCGTCAGTACGCGAGTGTGGTCGCTGGTTTAAGCCGTTCCGAGGGCTTGCCACCGTTTCACCGATCTGCAGTGGCGGCATTGGCTGAGCATGGTGCGAGAATCGTTGCGAGAAATAATCGTTTGTCGGCGCGATTCGGCCGAATCGCGGATATCGCGAGGGAAGCGGCGTTTTTATCTCAAGGAGAAGTCGTGACCGAAGCCCACGTGCTGCAAGCGGTGCAGCGGACTCGGGATCGCGCCAGTTTGCCATCGCGAAAATTTCGTGAAATGGTCGAAAGTCAGACGTTGATGGTGCAAACCGATGGCGATGTTGTTGGGCAGATCAATGGTCTTGCCGTGATGCATTCCGGTCCGTTGACCTATGGCTTTCCTGCTCGAATTACCGCGACGATTGGGCCAGGGAGTGCTGGCTTAATTAACATTGAAGGTCGCGCCCAAATGTCCGGTGCGATTCATACGAAGGGCTTTCACATCCTTGGTGGGCTGTTGCGCCATCTACTGAGAACCGAACATCCGATGGCGTTTAGCGCGTCTTTGGCGTTTGAGCAAAGTTACGGCGGCATTGATGGAGATTCGGCGTCGGGAGCTGAAATTGTCTGTTTGCTGAGTGCGTTGACTGGGATTCCCATCAAGCAGTCGATGGCTATGACTGGCGCAATAGATCAGCACGGTCATCTCGAGGCAATTGGCGGAGTTAACGAAAAGGTCGAGGGGTTTTTTGATGCCTGTGACTATTTTGGCCTCAATGGTAATCAGGGTGTCGTTGTGCCAAAATCAAATGCTGGTGATTTGATGCTTAGCGAACGCGTGGTGGAAGCTTGTCGACAAGGTAAGTTTCACGTTTTTGCGGTTGATAATATTTATGATGCAATTGAGTTGATGACAGGACAAACGGCGGGACGGGCGGATGGCCAGGGAGTTTATCCAAAGGGATCTTTACTGGCTAAGGCTCATAACGAAATCGAAAAATTTTGGAGATTGACGTTGGCTAGTCCGTTGAAATTATCGCAGGTGCAGCCAGCCGGAGGTGCGGATGATGATCAGCCTATTCTGCCAACGCTAAGCGAAGGGGATGAGATTTGAATCCTGCCGAGGGTGGCAGTGTGCTCATGAGTTAACTTTGTGCAAAGTTAAACTTTGAGGTTTTGGGTGAGTGCCACCAGTTCCTGGTCAAGCCGCTGGTAATCGGCGGAGTTAGCATCAGGTGCGGGCGAGGAAAAGTAGTTCTCCTGGATACCCATGTACAATTTAATGTCGGCGACCTTGGCTGGGTCGAGGTCGGCGAAAAAAGGTTCCATCTCGAAGTCGCGATCCCACAGTACTTGGTTGGCAAGGAACTCAATGGTTGATGACCACAATTCAAGATTAGTGGATTGGGTTTCCGGTGCAATTCGCGGATGTCGTTCCTCTGGAATTAAACCGGCTGGATTCCATTCGCTTGATGGCTGATTGAGTTCGTGCCAAGCGGAGACGATCGTCGAACGAATTTGATGGGTGAGGTTTTCTGTCGGGATGAACGGCGGTTTGAGACCTTCATGTGCTTCGTGGAAATCGAAATCAATTTCGCGATGCTGGGAAAGGTCGATCTCGATTTCGACTAGACTGAAAATTTCACGATATATTGCGTGAACGGTTCCCTCTCGCACAGCGGTGAGTTCCATGATGGAAGTCTCTGGGTCGAGTAACCCGTGGGCGACTTCATGGAGAACGGAAAGTTGTTGTGTTGGTTGGAGGCGATCAAAAACGTCCACTTCGGATCGATGGGGTTCATCGAGGTCGAGTCCGGCGGTGATCATATCGCGCAGGTGTCCGACGGATTTGCGTACCAAGGCAGCTTCCGCTCCGGTGAGTGTTCGGTCGCCTTGTGAAGTGCCCCACATCCGTTGCTGTTCCCGTCAGGAGCAAAATTAATAATTGCTCCGTTAAGTGGCGGTTTTTGTATTGCCAAGCGGCTAGTCGAACACTCGGTGCTCTGCTGCTCGGCCCATCCTTAAACGAAAAAATAGTGGATGTGCGAGGTAAGATCAACCTCGGGCTTTTGGTTTCAGTGACGCAGGTTGTTAGTAATTTGTAACAAATGTGACTTTGTCCGCAACTTTGCACGTCCGGTAGCATTTAATACAATGACAACAGCCGTTCTTGGCTTCCTCGTTTAAGTTGCCCAAATATCGCCGAGGCTGAACCGATTACCTGCCCTGCCCCTACGTTTACCCGTGAATTATTCAATTGGTTGGGCCTTTGGTGCGTCGCTTGTGGATTCTTTGTAGCCACGCCGATCGTCTCGACTGGTCAGAGTATTGTTGATTCGCTCACGGCGACTCCAGTGGAGTCAGAACCTGAGCAGGCCGAACGCCTTTACAACGAAGGACGGTACCCTGAAGTAATTAAGCTTGCAGGGGCAATTGATGAAAAATTGGGACGCTACAGCGTTGAGGAGAAATGGGCGATTCGCATAATCCAATGCCAGTTGACTATGGGAGACTATGAAGCAGCAAATGAGAGCTTGGACGCTTCCTTGATTCGATTCAAAAATAGCATTCGGTTGCGGAGTTTGGGCAGCGAGGTGCGGCGATTCAATGGAGACGAAGATAGTGCGACCGCGTTGTTGTCGGAAATAGAAACGCTCGCTTCAAGAAATTCGTGGCGGTACAAAGACCCAGCCAATCAGCTTGCCCTTGGCAGATATTTTCTCGGTCGGAATGCTGATGCAAAAGAGGTGTTAGATCTTTTTTATTACCCAGTCCGAAAGCGGTATCCAAGCAATCCGGAGGTGTATCGAGCGATTGCGGATTTAGCGTTTTCGAAGCAGGACTATGCGTTAGCTGCGGAGAATTATTCAGAGGTGCTGAAATTGCTTCCTGCAGATGTTGATGCAATGGTTGGACTCGGGAAATCGTTTCTACCAAGCGATTCCGAAAAAGTCAGTGAGATGGTAAATCGTGTTCTTGCGATCAATCCGGCTAATGTCGAGATTTTGTTGCTGCTTGCTGACCAACAAATCAGCGCAGAGAATTACGGAAAAGCGATTGAGACCCTCAAGAAAATTGAGGAAGTTAACCCAAAGCTTCCAAGGGCTTGGGCTTATCGCGCGGTGATTGCTCATTTGCAGAATTTGCCACAGCAGGAAGGTGAGTTTCGGGACCGCGCCTTTGCCGGGTGGGTTGGCAATCCTGAGGTGGATCATTTGATTGGTCGGGAGTTGTCGGAAAAATATCGGTTTACCGAAGGCGAGACGTACCAGAGACGCTCTTTGGTTTACGACGAGAATTTTCTTCCTGCGAAGATTCAATTAGCCCACGACCTATTGCGGTTGGGGCAGGAGTTAGAAGGTTGGAAATTAGCAGATGAGGTTTTTGACGAAGATCAATACAGTGTGGTTGCCTATAATCTCGTCACGCTGCGCGATGAGATTGCTAAATTTAAAACGCTCGAACGAGATGGTTTTATTGTCCGCATGGGAGTGGATGAGGCTGAGATTTATGGCGAACGGGTGCTGCAGTTACTTGTTCGAGCAAAAGCGGATCTGTGTTCTAAATACGGTTCAGACTTGGAAACGCCCGTCTTTGTAGAGATTTTCCCGCGTCAGCAGGATTTTGCGATTCGCACGTTTGGCTTGCCGGGTGGGTCGGGTTTTTTGGGTGTTTGTTTTGGCCGTGTCATCACAATGAACAGCCCTGCCGCTCAGGGGGTAAATTTAACGAGTTGGGAGTCGGTGTTGTGGCACGAGTTTTGTCATGTTGTGACGCTTCAGAAAACAAAAAATAAGATGCCTCGCTGGCTAAGCGAGGGAATCTCTGTGTACGAAGAGAAGCTTGCTGATCCGGCGTGGGGCGAGACGATGGTGCCAGTCTTTCGTGAAATGGTTCTCTCAGAAAGCTTAACGCCTGTAAGTGAGTTGAGTGGTGCGTTTTTGCGCCCGCCCTCCCCGGTTCATTTGCAGTTTGCCTATTACGAATCATCGTTGGTGGTGGAGTATTTGATTCAGGATTTCGGCCTCGATAAATTGAAAGGAGTGCTTCAGGAATTGGCCATTGGAACGCCGATTAATGATGCGTTACGCCGCCACTGTGCTCCCATGGATTTCATTGATAAATCATTTGCAAAGTTTGCCTTGGAGAAGGCTGAAGCTTTCGCACCAACGGCGAATTGGGATGAGGTAAAACCCCTTGCCGGGGCAACGGCTGCTGACTGGAGGCAGTGGAATCAGGAGCATCCCAATAATCTTGCCGGGTTAAATCAAGAGGCGCGGCTGGCGATTGAAGAGGAGCGTTGGGAATCGGCCAGAGATACGTTGGTGAAGATTTTAGAAATTTGTCCCGAGTTGAAATCCACCTACCCGCTCCTTGCTCAATGCCACCGTAAATTGAAAGCTCCTGCTGACGAACTCATGATGCTAGAAAAATACGCGGCGATGGAGGCCAATAGTGTTGAGTTGTTCACGCGTTTGCTCGAAATTTATTCTGCAGAGGCTGAGTGGGGAAAGGTGAAATCCACCGCCCGTAAACTGCTTGCTCTAAATCCGTTGTTGCCATCGCCCTATCGATTTCTGGCGGTAGCCGCAGAACAGACACAGGATGACAAGGCAACGGTGGAATCGTTGGCTGCTCTTGCAAAAATGGATCCCCTGGATGCTGCGGATGTTCACTACCGTCTGGCCTCAGCTTTGTTTCGACAGCAACAGTTTGCGAAGGCGAAGGACGAGGTTGTGAGGTCGTTGGAGCGAGCGCCCCGTTACCGCGCTGCCTATGATTTGTTGCTTAAAATTGTCGATGCTCAAGCTGTTGTTTCTCCGCCGGTTAAGTCCGGGTCGGAGCCTGTTGAAATCGATCCGGTTGAGACTGAAAAGGAGTCTCCATGAACGCTGTTTTTGGCAAAAAATTCTTTCTGCTCTTGTTCGGAGTGTTGCTTGCAGGTTGGGTCGTCGCTCAGGATTACCAGCGCCAATATGGTGGTCGGCGGGTAATGAACGAGGACATGCGCAATGGCGTTCCAATGTGGGAGGGGAGTAAAGAGTTTAAAGACGATGTGTTTACATTCGCTCGAATTCAGTACGACTCCCATTACGGGAATTACGGGTGGCGTGGCGGTCGGGGTGGCAGTCGTGGGAAATGGCGGACAGATTTTCCCGACGCGGATTTGAACCTTTCCTTCCGTTTGAAAGAACTGACATCCCTTGAGGTTGCTCCTGAGGGGGTCATCTTGCGACTCACTGATGAGTCACTATTTGATTATCCATTTATTTATATCATCGAGCCTGGTCATTTAGTGTTTAACGAGGATGAGGTGCTCGCACTCCGCCGTTATCTGAATAAGGGTGGTTTTCTGATGGTGGATGATTTTTGGGGGGAAGACGAGTGGGCTAATTTTTACCGGGAAATGAAGCGGGTTTTTCCAGATCGCGAACCAGTAGATGTTCCTCTGGATCATGAAATTTTTCACATCGTTTATGACTTGGATAAGAAGCCCCAAATTCCGAGTATCCAACATTTTATGTATGGTCGCAAAACGGAACGGGCAGACGCAGAGTCGGCAAATTACCGCGGTATCTTTGACGACGATGGACGAATGATGGCCTTCATTTGTCACAATACAGACCTTGGTGATGGTTGGGAGCGAGAGGGCGTTGATCGAGGGTATTTTGAAACTTATTCCGAACCTTATGCCTACCCTCTCGGAATTAATATCGTGACCTATGCAATGACTCATTGATTGAAAATCGATGAAACTCAAATTAAACAACTGGAGCTGACGAAGTGACACTCAACACCTACGAAGACGAACAGTACGCTGTGCAACAGATTAGAGATGGGCGGCAAAAAATATATGACCAACTATCGAAATTGATTGTTGGGCAAGAGGTGGTAATTGAGCAATTGCTGATCAGCCTGTTTGCAGGTGGGAATTGCCTGATAACCGGTGCTCCGGGATTAGCCAAGACTTTATTGGTCAGAAGTATTGCAGAGGTTTTTGATTTGAATTTTCGTCGGATTCAATTCACGCCGGACTTGATGCCGGCTGACATCACTGGAACTGAAATTCTTCAGGAGACAGACAGTGGTGCGAGGTCGATGCAATTCGTGAAGGGGCCAATTTTTGCGAATGTTGTGTTAGCAGACGAGATCAATCGAACTCCACCAAAAACACAGGCAGCGCTTCTTGAAGCAATGCAGGAGCATCAAGTAACCGCAGCAGGTGTAAGCTACCAGCTCGAAGAACCGTTCTTTGTTTTGGCAACTCAAAATCCGATTGAGATGGAAGGGACCTATCCGCTTCCCGAAGCACAGCTCGATCGATTTATGTTCAACGTGAAAATCGACTACTTAAGCCAGGACGAAGAAGTCAAAGTAGTGCAACAGACCACGTCTGAGTTCAAGCAAACGATTGATAAACTTTTCACAGCTGAGGATGTAAGGCGTTTTCACGGGACGGTAAAAAATGTTCCAGTCGCAGAGGACTTGGTGCGGTTCGCGGTTCAGATTGCTGATGCAAGTCGGCCAGGTCGTTCGGGTGCACCAGATTTTGTAAATCAATATGTAAATTGGGGTGCGGGCCTGAGGGCTGCTCAGAACTTGATTCTTGGTGCAAAGGCGCGCGCTTTGTTTTGCGGGCGGTCACATGTAAATCTCGATGACGTTAAGTCGTTAGCGCATCCCGTATTGCGGCACCGAATTCTGCCAAGTTATCGTGCGGAAGCAGAAGGAGTGACCGTCGAGAAAATCATCGACCAATTGTTAGAGCATGTCCCCACGCCGCGATTAGGTAACCAATGAATTCGGCGATTGGTCGGAAGCAATGACGGAGTTGCGACTTTAAATTTTAGCTTGTAGAGGCATGTTTGGCAGATATTTCACCCACCCACGAACCCACATCCGCTGTGTCACCGACTGCGATAATGCAGATCAAGAATCTTGAGTTGCGCGCAAAGATCGTAGTCGAAGGATTTATGTCCGGTCTTCATCGCAGTCCCTATCATGGTTTCTCAGTCGAGTTTACCGATTACCGTCAGTATTCCATCGGAGATGATCTTCGGTACCTCGACTGGAAATTATACGCTAAGCAGGACCGGTACTACATTAAACGATTTGAGGATGAAACAAATCTTCGGTGTTATCTGTTGGTTGACATGAGTCATTCGATGGGTTTCGGGTCGGGTAATTATTCCAAATTGGAGTACGCGAAAACGCTGGCGGCATCTCTTGCTTGGTTCTTGAATCGGCAGAGAGATGCGGTTGGGTTGGTGACTTTTGGCGATCAGATCGTAGACATGATTCCTCCCCGTTATCGGGCGGGACATTTGCGACGGTTGATGCTGACGCTGGAAAACTCGACATCTGGAAAGTCAACTGATTTGTCGGCACCCCTGGAGCAAATTGCGCAGACGGTTTCGAAGCGTGGCCTTGTTGTTCTGATTTCAGATTTGCTGGCTCCTGTTGAGAGCTTTGTGAAGAACCTCAATTATCTCCGGACACGCGGACATGAGGTTGTCATTCTGAGGACGCTTGATCCAACTGAAATTGAGTTTGAATTCGATAAAGCGAGTTTGTTTCGAGATTTGGAAACAGGGCGAGAGATCTACGTGGATCCGCAATCAGCGGTGGCAGATTATCGGAAAAGATTCGCGGAGCACGAAGCTGCCATCAAGGAGATTTGTGATCAAATCGGTGTCGATTTTTTCACAATATCAACGGATCAGCCGATTGAAGCCGCGTTGTTAGAGTTGATTCAATCACGGGCGTCTTCCGGTAGATCCGTGAAACGCGCAACGCAGGTCAGGGGGGCTCAATGAGTGCACTTGCCTGGTTGTTTGGTCTTGGTGCTCTAACGATCGCCTTTCCATTTTTACTTCATCTGATCCGGCAGACGCCGAAGGGGCAGACGGAGTTTAGTTCGCTATTATTCCTTAAACCTTCGCCTCCTTCCCTGACACGTCGAAGCCGGTTGGAGAACATATTATTACTCTTGTTGCGTGCGCTTGCGATTGCCCTTATTGCAATTGCATTTATGCGGCCATTTTTCCGTGGGCAAAATTCTCTTTCAGAGTATGAAGTTGCAAACCGTCGCATTGCCATTTTGATTGATACTAGCGCAAGTATGCGTCGATCCGGCCTTTGGGATCAAGCTGAACGTCAGATCGAAAAAGTACTTAACGGATTGGAAAAAGGCGACGACGTATCGCTAATCGCATTCGATGAGACTGTGCGGACAGTTGTTGATTTTAATGATCAGCTCGGCGATAGCTTGAGCGCACGTGCCGATTCCATCCGCAACGGTTTTAAAACTTTAGATCCGAGGTGGCAACGATCTGATCTCGGGAATGCGATGGTTACAGTCGCGGATAACCTCGATGTCTGGCGAGACTCGCAACGAGTTGAGGGAGCACAGGCAACCGTTGCCAAGCTTCAGATGGTAGTAGTAAGCGACTTGCAGAAGGGGTCGGATTTAGATTCGCTGCAGGCTTATCAATGGCCAGCGACAGTTTTTGTTGAGTTCAGTTCTGTAGTCGCTGAGGATCCAACTAATGCGACGCTTCAGTTGTTAACGGCGACGAGCGATGAATCTGATTCCGGTCTTCGAATTCGAGTTCGGAATTCAGAGGAGTCAGTGGTAGACCAGTTTTTTGTTAATTGGACAAATGGAACGGGCGCTGAATCGCTACCATTTTTTGTTCCTCCGGGAACCAGTCGGGTGATGCAAATACCTCCGGAGCAAAATTTAAACAATCAGGTTTTCGAGCTATCCGGTGATTCAGAGGTTTTTGATAACGAGTATTTTGTCGCGCCGGTCGAGCAACAAATGTTGAGGGTGGATTATCTCGGTTCAGATACCCCTGACAATCCAGAAGGATTGCAATATTACTTGAGACGAGGTTTGGTCGAATCGTCCACGCGTAAAGTAGTTGTGCGGCAATTGGAGTCTGGCGATTCACTGGCAGACGCTGCCACCGGTCCGGCAGCATTGACGGTGCTGACGTCACCTGTTGATGAAATTCGCCGCGATGAAATTGATAAGTATTTAAAAGCTGGGGGGACGTTGTTCGTGATCCTTTCAGATGCTGAAACTGCCAGTTTTTCGCAAGACTGGATTGGTGGCCGTTTGAAGACTGAGTCAGGTAAACCGGGGCGTTCTAAAAACGATTACCAGATGCTGGCGGAGATTGATTTTTCCAGTCGGTTATTTCAATTGTTCGCCAACCCTCGGTATAACGATTTTACTAATATTCGATTCTGGAATCATCAATCGGTTGAAATTATCGATCCACAAACGGTGGTGCTGGCTCGATTTGAAAACGATGATCCGGCGGTTTGGAAATTAGACGGTTCTGATCGTGGATGTGTTTACGTGATGGCGAGTGGTTGGAATCCGCAGCAAAGCCAACTGGCGTTATCCACCAAGTTTGTCCCACTAATCAA
>JAAEMV010000248.1 GCA_024225195.1 Planctomycetaceae bacterium
CGATCCGACTTGGCATCGCCCTTATCTCGCGACGGGAACATTCGCTGACGCATTTCAGTCAGCTTCTGTCTTGCATCGCTCTTTGACATCTTGCCCGCTTCAACGGCAGCTTCAATTTCTTCAGCTGCTGCCTTGAAGCGACGCTTGGCAACTTCCATCCCCTCAGCGACACCTTTCCGATCCGACTTGGCATCGCCCTTATCTCGCGACGGGAACATTCGCTGACGCATTTCAGTCAGCTTCTGTCTTGCATCGCTCTTTGACATCTTGCCCGCTTCAACGGCAGCTTCAATTTCTTCAGCTGCCGCCTTGAAGCGACGCTTGGCAACTTCCATCTCCTCAGCGACACCTTTTCGATCCGACTTAGCATCGCCCTTATCTCGCGATGGGAACATTCGCTGACGCATTTCAGCAAGACGGCTTTCACCCTCTTCCTTTGTGACATCCCCTGATTCAATTGCAGCTTTGATTCTCCTCTCACCTTGCATGTATCGCTGTCTCAACGACTCCTGATCCCGGGCTCCCGATTCCCTGGAAGACTTCGCATTCTTCTCAAGAGCCTCCATCATGGGCCTGACTTGCTCGCGAGAAAGCTCACCTGCTTTCACTGCCTCGACTAATCGACGTTGGACGGCTTCGTAGTCCTGGGCATAAACTAAACCGAAAGGAAAAACGCAAATTGCCATCGCCACGATGAGCATCTTGGCCCCGTGAGTGATTGATTGACCTTCATTTGATATAATCATATTCAGCCTCTTCTCCAAAACTCCGCCACTGTTAAATTCACTAACGACGGCTGGCGGACGGATCACCTGTGTCGTCAATATCTCTGCCATATTTACTAAAGTGTTCGCGTAATCAAATTTTTTAACATCGGCCATAGTCATGACCAATGCATCACAAGCAATTTCCTCAGTGATTCGCAATTGTGTTCGTGCAAGCCACATAACAGGATTCCACCACAAAAGAGAAGTTGCCAACCATTCTACCCAACGCACCCAGTGATCGAGACGGCTGATATGAGCCATCTCATGCGCTAGAATCATTCGCATTTCCGCTGGACTTAATTCATCGGTCGACCTTCGGGAAAGAAAGATGCAAGGCCTCCCACCAGACCACCAAACAAATGGGGAGATATTCGATGAAATTGCCACAATAAGTGGCGTTCGACGAAGGCCAATTTCTTTGGCAATGGAATCCCCCAACTTTAAAAGTTCAGGTTCGGGAACCAAAGCCTGCCGCCGGAGGTAAAATTGAAAACAGGTAATCCGGTAAATTGAAAAGCCGACCAGACAGGCACTGACACTTATCCATAATGCCCCCACCGCGAAGAAACTGACTCGATAGAAAACACTTGACGGATCCCCATCCGACTGACCAAGCATCGAGACGCCTTGCAAGCTTGCCCCATGGTTATCCAACGTTTCAAGATCTGAACTGGTGGGACTTAGCAACAAACGGTCCCCCCTCCCTCCCTCTCCAAACATGCTCGCAGGGGTAGAGTTCGCAACCGACTCGACCTCCAGCAAAGGCAATGAAATCAATGGCGGAGTGAGCAATTTGACGAGCACCATTACCCAAATAATGTTCGCGAGCACAACGGCTTGATATCGCCTCTGCAGTATCAAGGCAATCACGACCAAAAGCAGGGACACAATTAAATTACTCAGAATTGCTTGCAGTAAAAAATCAGCCATTTTTTTGAGCCTCTTCGAGAAGTTTTCGAAGACGTTTTATTTCTGCCTTGCCAAGCTTCCTTTCGTTCAAAAGGTGCGTCAACAGAGGAGCGATCGAGCCACCCGTCAACGTCTGCGCAAGTGACTCTAACTGCAAACCTCCGTATGCCTCGCGACTCATTGCGGCACTAAAAAGATGGACGCCGAGACTGCGGTCCCGCTTAACAAACCCCTTCTTTTCTAAACTCTGCAGCAGACGCTGAACGGTACCGTGTTGAGATTTCTTCGATCCGTCGTAGAGACTTTCCAAAATCTGACGCGCGGTGAGTCGGTCTGAACTCCAAATTAATTCCATTGCTGCGAGCTCAGCCTGGGTCAATTTGGTGACAGTCATTTTATTTCTTTCAGTTTTAAATCAGACCAACGCTTGCGGTCGAAGACCATCAACCGAGAATTACGTACACCCACCGTAAATATACGGCAATCCACCGTAACGGTCAATCCAACAAAAAAGGGGACCCTGAAAATCGTCGAACGTATGAATCGTTTTCATCTTTCGAAAACACCGAGACAGGACTGTAAATATTACAGTCCGACCAAAAACGCACAGTAACAATTACAGTCACGCCCTCTCATTTCAAACATTCTCGGCAAGAAATTTGGCAGCTTACTTGTTTTTCCGACGTTTTATTGGCACGTATAAAAATACTCCTAATGGCCCCGGAATTGCTATGAATCGTCGCGACCAAAAACCTGAATAGCATCTCAAAACGCACGGGGTCCTTTGCCCTCAGTCTGCCCAAGGAATCTTCGTTGGGCGAGATAGCGTCACTCATCGACAATCCATGATCAACGGAACCAGCTTTTAAGCATGTGTGGTATTTGGCCGACCCACACACGAACTTTTTATCCCAAAGAGAAATCTATTCCTCCACGCCCAAAAGGAGCCTGCCCCCACTACCTTCGAGATGGGAGCAAGGCTTTAGTACCGCCCAACCCTGAAGCAAAGATCAGCACTAGTTGGTGATAAGTGGACCAAACGCAGAGCACATCCAAGAAACCAGTTGCCAACTTCCGACGCAGTGGCCCCGAACTTGACAGACACGTTCCGAATGACGGCTACCGAATCAGCTTGAGCGAAAGGAAGTTTGCCACGCAAGCGTCTGAGTTGATCAATGCCAATATAACAACCGAATCCACCTAACGGCCAAAGAGCTTAGCGAGGACACGAAGTACGGCCCACTAACTTTATCGCATGAAATCATCAACACAATCTTCGATCAATGGGGACAAATCTGCTTTAACGAAAATTTTTAATTGTTTGTCGAATCTTTAATCAAATTTTCGTCAACCTGCAAAGTGAACTCCGCCACATTACCCTCTGCTGAAACGACTGATCACATGATTTGGGAGGCCAAGAATTCGGACATAAATCAACCGTTAACGGCTTTAGAGAAACAATTCCAACCGCTTTAAGATAGATTGATTCTACCTTTAGCATGCTTCCTGATTCCGGGCTAAGCATTGCAAAACATTTGAGGCATCCCGCGGCTGCGGACCTTGTATCAACCAGCGATTAAGACGAATAATTTTCCTTAAACTTGCCACCTCAAGTGCGATTTTAAGGTAGCCTTGCCAAACTCTCTTATTGCACAACGAACAATTGAACAACGCTTAAGATAGGAATCTTTCTCGTTGCAGGAAATTCCAGCAGCAGGCAAGATCCTCAGTTAAGTGAACCAACTTATTATAATCTTATCAACCAAAAGAGATGACGGTCAAAAACGACGTATGAGTACAGTTCCCAAGACGAACATTTTGATTGCGGATGATGATCCGGTAACTCGCCTACTATTCAAGAAATATTTGGAGAACGCTGAATTCGAAGTGATCACAGCGGTAGACGGCTCAGACGCCCTTCGCCAGATGACTCAGGATGTCACGCTGGCCGTTTTGGATTTGAATATGCCAAAACTCTCAGGTGTTGATTGCATCAGAAAAATTCGCAAGAAATTTTCGAGTTGTGAGGTTCTGATTGTGTCTGGGGTCGGACAAATTCACGACGCCGTCCACGCCATGAAGGAGGGGGCCTGTGAATTTATAACGAAACCTTGTGATCCAGATGCCTTTATCGCCCATGTCAAAAGTGCAATTCGTACATCCAAGCTTGCCAAGCGAAACCAACAGTTGCAACAAGTGGTCGAGCAACCAGCCTCCACGAGCCGTTTAGTTGGCAATTCTGCAGTTACCCAAGAACTATTAAAGAAAGTATCTAAGCTTGCGAAATTTGACTCGACCGCTTTATTGACGGGCGAAAGCGGGACTGGGAAAACAACCATTGCCAGATTGATTCACGACCAAGGCCCTCGATCTGGCAGCCCATTTATTGCCGTTAACTGCGCCTCGTTACCCCGCGACCTGATTGAGGCCGAGTTATTTGGACACGTCAAAGGAGCTTTTACTGGAGCGACAACCGGTCGTCCGGGGAGAGCTGAGATTGCGGCAGGTGGAACGTTGTTTCTTGACGAGATCGGCGACTTGCCTCTCGAGTTGCAGCCCAAGTTATTGACTTTTCTTCAAGAAAAAACACTGCAGAGGATAGGCAGTAACAAAACTGTTAGTGTCGATGTTCGATTAATCGCAGCGACGCACCAAGACCTTTTCGAAATGTGCAATGAGCGCAGATTTCGTTCGGATTTGTATTATCGCCTGAACGTTTTGCAAATCGAGGTCCCTACACTGCGAGAACGTCGGGCCGATATTCCAATCTTGGCAGAAACGATCATGGATCGAATTGCTCGTCGCCGCGGTGGCCAGAAAATCAGATTATCCCCTGATGCCGCGGATGCCCTCCAGGAATGCAATTGGCCAGGGAACATTCGGGAACTGGAAAACGTTCTTGAGCGTGCGTCTGCATTTTGCGAGAGCGAGCAGATTGGAGTCAAAGATTTAGAATTAATGGCGTGTCATAAACCTCCCGAGACTCGGTCCCCGGTACCTGAAAGCCACCACGGAAGAACGCTGAAAGAGATCGAGAAAATCGCTCTGCTCGACACGCTCAAGGCCAATGATGGCAACAAAGCCATGGCCGCTCGACAACTTGGGATTAGTGAAAAAAGCATTTACAACAAGCTACGCAGGTTCGAACTTTTCCATAGCAAGAAAAAATTGTCATGAGCCGCATTATTTACGAACCAAACGAACGTGAAAAATGGCAGCGAGCGCTCATTGATTCAGCTTTAGATGCAACCGTCCTCATGAATGCGGCGGGAGACATTCTGGACATCAACTCCTCCGCCGAAAAGCTGTTTGGTTTCCAGAAAGCGACCATCGTCGGAAAAAAAATGGTCGAACTGATTGTCCCTCCTCAAATGCAAGCCTCCCAGATACGAGGGATGGAACGCCTTAACACTTCAGGCATGAACCGGATATTAGGCCAGCGACTTGAGGTGTCCGCAAGACGTAGCGATGGTTCAGATGTTCAGGTCGAGTTATTGGTTAGCCAAGTCGATTTATCCCCGGTCGAGAGAGAAATTCGTGAGAACACGCGACTTGTTAGTGTGATGCACGCGAACAATGAAGTTGGCTCGATCC
>JAAEMV010000249.1 GCA_024225195.1 Planctomycetaceae bacterium
AGGAGCGGAAGGTAATTAGGAAGAAAGAAGCAGGTTCCTGCAACAAATAGCAAGGTCGAAAACACAGTGAACGAGACGACCGAAGCCACTGACAATTCGCCCGCAGGTAAATGCCGACGGGCTGTCCGCGGGTTCTTCGCGTCAATCGCTTTGTCTGCCAGACGATTGAAAGCCATCGCTGCGCTGCGGGCCCCAACCATGCAAATTAGAATTCCCACAAAATGCAGCCATCGAAAACTCACGAGCCCATCTGGATCTGGCACCGACCAAGCCATGACGGCAGCGAGCAAGGCAAACGGCAGCGCAAAAATAGTATGGCTGAACCGGATCATCTCAAGTAATTTTTTCAATTGCGGAAGCATGAAACGGGTGCCGTACTCTCGATGTTCAAACCAAAAATTGCAGATTCAAAATAAACGTTTACTCTACACCCCAGCGACCGACCAAATCATGCTCAATGTCAAATTGGTCCAGAATTCGGGCGACTATGAAATCGACCAAATCCGAAACTGCTCCAGTTTCCTGATAGAATCCGGGCGATGCCGGCAAAATGGTCGCCCCTGCCGCACAGGCTGTTCGCATGTTGTCAATTTGAATTAACGACAACGGCGTTTCACGAGGCACCAAAACAAGCGGCCTGTTTTCTTTAAGATGTACGTCCGCCGCCCGCTGAATTAAATTACGGCTCGCCGCCGTCGCAATTCCTGACATCGTCCCACCACTGCAAGGACAAACAATCATCCCACGTGTCTTAAAAGAGCCACTGGCAATCGGAGTCATAAAATCTTTGTAATGATGGTAAACCAAAGTACCACCGGAAGCGTGACCGGGGAGAAACTGATCTATTTCGAACTGTTTCAGATCCAGCGTGAGATTCAACTCATGCTGTGCCACCACACGCGCTGAGTCACTGATAGTCAAATGAACTTCTATTTGAGATTCCAGCAGAACCTGAAGCAACCGCTGGCCGTAGACCAAACCGCTTGCCCCGGTGATCGCCAAAACAATTGGGGATTGACTCATTCTTCACTCGCTACTTGGTTCCGATATAAAGCGTCGCAATCCCGAAAGTCAGTGGGTAAAACTTAGCCGTCGACAGCCCAGCTTTCAACATGCGTTCGGTGAGTTGTTCGTAACAAGGAAATTCTCCCACACTGTCGGGCAAGTAACTGTAGGCACTTGAATTATTGCGTGCCATCCACTGACCAATCCGGGGAAGTATGTTTTTAAAATACCAACCGTACAGCCCTTTAATCGGTTGGTACCTTGGTACCGAAAATTCCAGGATCGCGACCTGTCCTCCCGGTTGGCAAACCCGTGTCATCTCGCGAAGGCCGAGGTCGGTATCCGCAACATTCCGCAACCCAAACGCTGCAGAGACAACCTGGAAACGATCGTCTTCAAACGGAAGATTTTGAGCGTCTGCTTCAA
Source organism: Planctomycetaceae bacterium (assembly GCA_024225195.1). Lineage (GTDB taxonomy): Bacteria > Planctomycetota > Planctomycetia > Pirellulales > Pirellulaceae > Mariniblastus. The sequence goes on from JAAEMV010000249.1 coordinate 1,432, forward strand.
CAAACGAAACCTCCCGCTCAGTTTTGTCGCTCTTCTCTCGACCGACCTCCAACATTTCGTAGCAAAAGTCTGAACCGACGACCGGAACCTTACCGTGGGTGTACTTATGAAACGAGAACGCGAGGTCTCCGGTTCCCGTGCAGACATCTAAAATTGGATCTGTTTGATTCGGCTTCAGTTTGCGAACGGACTTCCAACGCCAATAACGATCGACATTCATCGATAGAAGGTGGTTCATTCGATCGTATTTAGGCGCAATTTCGCCGAACATCTTGCGAACACGCTCGTTTGACTTGTCGACAACCATAATTGGCTCTGTTTCCCGCACCGTCTGACTTGAAGACCGAATGACTAATGATTCTACAGATTGTTACTGCAAAGCATCGCCTACACCGCTGTACTTGAATTGACCGAATCTGTCAGGATACATTAACTGCTGGGAATTGCTATGGAACTACCTACCCAGCCGAAAATATCACAGTTTTAGCCTGAATCACATGAATCGACCTGTATTGGATGTCGCCTTGCTACCAAGCCTGGTCTCCCCCGAATCGCTCGCTGGGCAAACCGTTATCGTCGTCGATGTCCTGCGAGCAACAACAACGATCGTAAGTGCGCTTTACAACGGATGCACCGAAATTATGCCCCAACCCAGCGTCGAGGCTGCCCGGGAGGCGTTTCGCCAGTTTCAGGGAGATGCCGTGATCGGCGGAGAACGGGGCGGGCAGATTGTCGATGGATTCCATCACGGAAATTCGCCAATCGAATACACGCCCTCGGCAATCCAAGACAAGACGCTCATCCTGGCCACCACCAATGGCACGGTTGCCATGGAGCATTGCCGAGCTGCCGACCGAGTCCTTATCGGTGCGATGGTAAATCTCGACGCGGTAGCTCAGCAAATCAAACAGGATTCCCAGGTGACGGTGGTCTGCTCGGGCACTGACCGCTGCATCACTAGCGAAGACGTCCTGTTTGCGGGCGCCCTGCTGGAACAGCTCATCGCTATCCGCACCGAATCCAGCCAGCCCATTGGGCAATTGACTGACATGGCCTCAATTGCACTGAGCCACTGGCGAACAACTCGACAAGAACTGGACCGGGGAAAACCTCTTGCCGATTTTTTCCGAAACGCCCGAGGTGGTCTAAATTTAGTCAAAATTGGGCATGACCCCGATATCGTTTTTGCCTCTCAAATTGACACTTTTGATCTTGTTCCTGAACTGGATCTTCAACGCTGGATTATCAACAACCCGCAGTCGCCAAAAAATTAGAATACTTGTCATCATGGCGCGGTTATCCCGCCTACTGTTAACGCCGCTGAGAACGTAAAATAGTCGTTTAAGCTTACCCGAGTTCTTGGGTAAAATTGAGCCGCGACCACTGATTTCACCCCACTGCCAACGCAACACTTAAGCTTCTACTGGATCCTTAGCCATGAATATGGACTCGATTGTCTCCCTCTGTAAACGACGAGGTTTTCTCTTTCAATCCAGCGAAATCTATGGTGGCTTACAAGGGTTTTGGGATTACGGACCACTCGGTGTCGAACTCAAACGAAACGTAAAAGAGGCGTGGTGGTCCGATATGGTAAACGGGCATGACGACATGAGTACGCTTTCGGGCGCTCCTTCTCCTTACTCGATGGAAGGCCTCGACTGCACCATCATCATGCACCCTCAGGTCTGGAAATGCTCGGGACACTACGATCTCTTTCACGACCACATGGTTGACTGCCGGGAGACAAAAAAACGATATCGTTACGATCAAATCAATGGCCGCTGGGTTGAAGCCAAGGGGAGAAAAATCTTCGTCACCGCTCCGGCAGGAGACGATGAGCAGGAGCATTTGACCAAGCAAACGCTCAAGTTCTTCAAGCTGCGGAATAAGCACATTGACGATTTAGTTTGGGATGGCCCAGTCGTCTGCTTAACAGACTTGGAAAATTTCGACGAAGTACTCGGACCGGATGCTAAATCATTGGGAACTCTCACCGAACCTCGAGAATTCAACTTGATGTTCAAGACATTCGTCGGAGCCCTCTCAGGCGAAGAGGGGGCGGCATTTTTGAGACCCGAAACTGCCCAGGGAATTTTCGTTAACTTCAAGAACGTTCTCGACAGTACCCGACATCGGCTACCGCTGGGAATTGCCCAGATTGGGAAAAGCTTTCGAAATGAAATCACGCCCCGCAACTTCACTTTCCGGTCTCGTGAATTCGAGCAGATGGAAATCGAATTCTTCTGCCATCCGGATCAGTCACAAGACTGGTACCGCTACTGGCGCGACCGACGCCTCAAGTGGTATCACGACCTCGGCATTTCCGGGGACAACCTTATCATGCGAGAACACCATCAGAATGAACTGGCACACTATTCGGTCGGCACCGCCGATATTGAGTACGCCTTCCCGTTCATGTCCGAAGGCGAATACGGCGAACTGGAAGGAGTTTCCCATCGAGGAGACTTTGATTTACGCAGCCACATGGAAGGGAAGCTCGATGAAAAATCGAACGACCTTGCACTGCAACTTGGTGCTGACGGCAAACCAAAATGGAAAGGGAGCGGCAAAGATCTGTCCTATCGCGATGACCTCACCAATGAGAAGTATGTTCCGCACGTAATTGAACCGTCCGCTGGAGCCGACCGGGCCGCTCTGGCATTTCTTTGTGAAGCCTATACCGAGGATCAGCAACCTGACGAAAAAGGGAAAATGCAAACCCGTACGGTCATGAAGCTTCATCCCCGTTTAGCACCCATCAAAGCCGCCATCTTCCCACTGGTCAAAAAAGACGGGATGCCGGAAGTGGCGAAAGAGGTTTACCTGGACCTCAAAAAACACTTCAAGGTTTTCTATGACGAGAAAGGAGCCGTCGGACGACGGTATCGCCGCCAAGACGAAGCTGGCACGCCGTATTGCATCACCATCGACGGGCAAACACTCGAAGATCAAACTGTAACCATTCGCGACCGTGATTCTTTGGAACAAACAAGAATCAAAATTGACGAATGCGAATCGGTAATTCGCGACCGAATTCGACAGTAGGAACGGCGTAGAAGCCTACGCCGGTCTGAGAAAGATTGACCTATGCCTCGGCCGCGATGATTGCCATGGCTTCGTCAGAAATATTGAAATTGGCCGAAACCATTTGGACATCATCGTGATCGTCTAAAGCTTCCATCAACCTAAGAACTTTCCTCGCATCCTCAACCTCAATATCAACCGTATTTTGCGGGATCCGCGCGAGCTGTTTTGATTCGCAAGCGATTTCTGCTGCTTCCAACGCATCACTTACGCCAGTGAAAGCGTCTGGCTCACAAGTCACCTCAAAGCTGCCTTCATTCGCCGCGATATCCTCAGCACCAGCCTCCAATGCAAGTTCCATCAGCTTCTCTTCATCGATCTGATCAGCTGAGATGACAATCAAACCTTTCCGATCGAACATGTAACTAACACACCCGGTCGCTCCCATTTTCCCGCCACCTTTTTCGAACAGCTTACGTAATTCCGGGGCCGTTCGATTCCGGTTGTCGGTAAGAATGTCACACATCACAGCAACTCCGGCCGCCGCGTAACCTTCGTAGATAATTTCTTCGTAATCATCCCCGCCAGTCTCGCCAGCACCTTTCCGAATCGCCCGTTCAATGTTGTCCTTGGGCATGCTAACCGCTTTGGCATCCTGAATTGCGGTGCGCAATCGGATGTTTCCATCTGGATCAGCACCACCTGCTTTGGCTGCAACAATAATTGCCTTCGAAAGCTTGCTCCATGCCTTGCCGCGCTTGGCATCGGTCGCTGCTTTCTTATGCTTGATGTTTGCCCACTTACTGTGGCCCGCCATCAGATCACCTCTTCATTACGAGATTCAAGTTCCATTGATCCGGTTCGGTTAAAGCAACCGCATAAGTTACCGGGCGACTCTTTCCTATCGGGGTTTTTTCTTCGAAAGCCGTTTCGTCGGCGATTTCTTTTTGGTTACTTTCTTAGTCGCTTTTTTAGCAGGCTTCGCCTTTGCTTTTTTCGCTGACTTGGCAGCTGCTTTTTTGACTGGCTTCGCTGCGGCCTTCTTCGCTGGCTTCGCTGCAGATTTTTTGACTGGCTTGCCTGCGGCTTTCTTTACAACCTTCTTCTTCGTTTTGGCTGCAGCTTTTTTTGCAACGGGTTTAACCTTCGCAGTAGCTTTCTTTGCTACGACCTTTGCAGGTTCTTTCTTCTCTGGAGCCTTTTTCTCTGGCTCTTTCTTACGGCTGGCACGCTTGGGGAACCGCTCTTTCGCGTCACCACTGATTTTCAAAATCTTCGCCCGAATTGCGTTACTGAAAGGAGCACTGTTAAACGCAACCGCCAGTTGATGAACCAAGATCGAAAACTCCGCACCTTTCGCTTTTGCAATCGTTCGCTCTAAACCAGGCACACGGTCTTTCTTTGATTCATCTTCGGTCACAATCCCAAGTACGTAAAACAAACGCATCAAAGAGTGGTCAAGTGGAATCGAGTGACCTCCCAATCCATTTTGAGCCACGTAGGACACAACAAATTGAGAAACGCCGTTGAACTTTTGAAATGTCTGAACGGCTTTGCTGAGATTCTCTTTCTTCAGAAAATCAAGATCGAATTGATAGTAGTGCTCAAAAATCCCGTGAAGTGTTTTCTTTAAACTCTTCGCCGCCGCCGTTGGATCCGATAGATTGCGACACGACTCTTCCAGCTCAGCCACTGTGGTTACCCGGACTTCATTCCAGTCGAAGTAATTTTCCTGAAGCCTTGCGAATGCATCGTCCGCCGCGTCAAACGTTGAATTCTCCAAGCAACATCCGTAAATCATGTGCTCTAACACCGACCGGTTCGAAGGGGGTGTTATTACTTGGTATTCTTTTTTGACGAACTTGTGAAGTTTCGTAATCAAATCAGCTCGGTTTTTCGCGGACATTTCTTCTCTTTACAACGGTGGAACCAAATTGGATTGCAATAGATTAACGTTTCAGGATAGTCTCGATTTCTTGGGCGTCACCACGTTGAATGGAATTCATGGCGATAAAGCTCCATCCAGCGAAGATCTAATCGTTTATACCGGACCTTCAACCGATCCGTCGGGACTTTCCGGGTCAGATTCGTGCGTTTCCTCAACAGTTACGTCTCCGCTTAGCGATTCTGAAGAATCAACGGCATCAGATTCCGCTGACGCATCAGCACTCACCAAGGCAGCCTGCTCCTGTTGCTCTCGCTCCGCCGGCAGCACTTCTTCCAGAATGCGGGTCACCAGCAAAGCATGCTGAATCCCTTTATCGAGCACAAACTGAAGTCGCGGGGTGTATCGCGTATCAATGCGATTCCCAACTTTTTGCTGGAGGTAACCGGCTGAACTTTGCAGTCCGCGAATGCAGAGCCCTTGCTTGGTATCATCACCCATCACCGACACATGAACCTTAGCCTGTCGCATATCGGGGGCGACTTCGACCAGTGTCACCGTGACGTCTTTGATCCTAGGATCCTTGAGATCGGCGATGATCGCCATACTCACCACTTCACGGATCGCCTGAGCGGCCTTCAAAACACGACGGGAACTCATAATTCAAAGCCTGAAAATGACACTAAAACAAGACGTACAACTACGGACAACCGCCCGCTACTAAAATCCGAAATCTACAAGGTTCTCGCCACTTCTTCGATCTTGTAGGCTTCGAGCGTATCACCTTCCTTGATGTCATTGAATTTTTCCAGCTTGATTCCGCACTCCATACCACGCTGGACTTCCTTAGCATCGTCGCGCTCTCGCTTCAACGATTCGATCGGATAATCACCGATCACAGTTTGATCACGAATGACTCGCATCCGACATTCACGCTGAACCGAACCACGCATTACCCGGCAACCGGCAATCATTCCGGTCTTACTGACGCTGAATGTTCGTAGGACCATCGCCATTCCAAGCTCAACCACTTGCTCTTCAGGTTTCAAGCGACCCTCAAGCGTAGCCTTAAGATCATCAGTGATCTTATAGATCACGTCATACCGACGAATCTCAACACCAAGTTCATCGGCGAGAGAGCGAGCCTCTTCGTTGGCAACAACGTTAAAACCAACAATCACACCCGACGAGGCGTGTGCCAGGCGGACGTCACCGACCGAAACACCACCGGCGAGCGATTGAAGAATCTTAATCTCGACTTCGGGATGTACGATCTTGCCAAGTTCTTTCTGAATCGCTTCAATCGAACCTTTTACATCTGCTCGAATGATCAGGTTCAACGTCACCATATCCTGAGAGTTGCGATTCAGGTTCCCTGACTCAAGCAATTTCTGGAATTCGTCAAGCGACGTCTCAACGGATCGACTGCCCACCTGCTCAACTTTACCGCGATGGACTCTCGTCGCCGCAATTTCGCGAGCCTTGGCTACGTCATCCACCACGTAAAACTTATCACCCGCACCCGGCGCGACATCGAGGCCAGTCAAATTAACTGGCGTGGAAGGTTCCGCTTCTTTCAGTTTCTTTTTCGGACGCAATGTATCATGCATCGCTTTTACTTTTCCGAATGAACCGCCGCAAACGACGACATCACCAACCTTCAAAGTTCCGCCCTGAACCATGATTTTGGCGACAACTCCACGATCGGATTGTTGCTCCGCCTCAAGACATGTTCCAAAAGCAGGCCGCGATGGGTTCGCTTTGTACTCATGAAGTTCAGCGGTTACCAGAATGGTCTCTAGCAACTCGTCTAAACCCGTTCCAGCAATCGCACTGGTCTGAATCACTTCTGTTTCGCCACCCCACTCACTTGGAAGCAATTCATGCGTTGCTAAATCCTGCAACGCCTTGTCAGGGGTGACCCCGGGAAGATCGATTTTGTTCAAGGCAACGATGATCGGAACACCGGCAGCCTTCGCGTGGCTGATCGCCTCTTCGGTCTGCGGCATAATACCGTCGTCCGCAGCAACAACCAAAACGGCAATATCAGTGACATTGGCACCGCGAGCTCGCATCTCAGTAAACGCTTCGTGACCCGGAGTGTCGACAAATGCAATTTTGTTTTCACCCTTTTTGATTTCATACGCTCGAATGTGCTGGGTAATTCCCCCCGCTTCACCCGAAACGACATCGATCCCAATAAGTGCATCCAGCAAAGATGTCTTTCCGTGATCAACATGGCCAAGGAAAGTCACGATCGGAGCCCTGGCTTCAAGAGAACCGGCGTCCTCTTGTTCGACATCGAACTCCGCAAGCAACTCGTCTTCGAGAGATTGGTACTCACGAATCTCTAATTCGATGCCCAATTCTTCGACGAGCATTTCAACCATCTCATCTTCGATGATGGAATTGATGTTCTTATTTGATTCGTCACCAAGCTGTTTGATCGCAAACAACACCTTAACCTTGGGAACACCCGCGGCTTCCGAAAACTCACGCACCGAACAAGGAAGTTGCAGGACGACGTTGTCTTTTCTCGGAGCGGCCGTATTTACCGTCGGGCCCGAACGATGTCGACGCCGGAACGAAGAATGATTGCGATTCGGACGCCGATTTTGACGAGAAGGACGCGAGCCCATCGCATTGTCTTCGCGACCGCCGCGTTCGCGGCGAGCACCTAAACCTCGCTTCTTTGTCCCCTCTTCGGAATCCGCAGCCGCTTCGCCTGCTTTGCCTTTTTTCTTCTTATTCTTAGATTTGGTGAGGTGCTCTAACGGCGCCACACCCCCACCGGATTTCACACTCTTAATGGCATCTTGCGGGAGAGCGATATCTGGCTTCTGAACCTTCTCGCCAGTCTCTTTTCGTGGCTGCGGTTGCTTCACTGCAGGCATCGCAGCAAAACGAACATTCGCTCCGGCCGGCTTCTTTTTAGGCGTGTCCTTTTTAGCCGCTTCGCCTTTAGCATTCCCCCTTTGGTCAAGGTTTTTAAGCTGACGGCGGGGAGCTACGCCCGGCTGACGCCGAGGCATTAACGGTGGCTTGACTGTCGGCGCGACGGTCTTGGGAACTTTTGGCTCAACGACCTTCGCTTTCGCGGAAACTCTTGGTTTCTCGGGAACTTCCTCAGGCTTGGGCTTTACACCGCGGATTCGGTCGAGCAAGCCGCCACGCTTGGCAGGGCGAGCTGGCTCCTCAGGAGTCTCAGCTGGCTCGGGCGTTTCCGGGGTTTCGACAACCTCCTCAACGACTTCTTGAGCCTCGACTTCCACCTCTTCTTCAACCGCTGGAGGAGCCACGGAAACTGGCGAAACGATCTCACCAATCTTCTTTTTCGAAGCCACCGGACGCACGGGGCGCATTGGTGCAGCCACGTCGGGCTTTGGCTCAGTTTTCTCAACTTCGCCTCCAGACATGAATCCCTTGACGATGGCAATCTCGTCATCTTCCAGACTTGCTAGCGCAGAGCCTTTACCCTTGATATTTGCTTTTTCACAAATCTCAAGTAATTGCTTGTTATCAAGCCCAAGTTCTTTTGCAAACGCGTAGATGCGTACGGGCACGTGGCGTGACCTTCCTTCTTTGTTGGGCGATCCCAATTCTGACACCAGAACCGAATGACCGCCACCTTTTAAAAATTTGCTTTACATAAAACGTCCCCTCTGCCGAACAGTGAAAAGAAAACAACGCTTTCGTTGATTTCCATACCTGGCACAGACACGGTTATATATCCCCACGAATCAAATCAGCCGGCTTTCGCCTACTGATCTAATCCGACTAATAGTAGTTTTCGCCTACTCCGGTGAACCCTCACCTTCTGTGGGCTTTGCAGACTCCGCCGACTCGCTTGAATCAGCAGCTGCCTCTTCGGAAGCACTCGCCGCTTGAGCTCGTAACTGCTGCTCAGCCGCGACCCTTTTTGCCTCCACGGCGGCCACCGCAGCGGCCGCTTTTTTAGCTCGTTTTTCTTCTGCTTCTCGCGCTTCCGCTTCCACGGCAAGCACGTCGGCCTGTTCAACAATGGCATCAACTTGACTTTCGGTCAAATCGCCCATCACCATCAGATCCGGAGGCTCAATCACGGAGAGATCATCGTAAGACAAATACCCCTCTCCCACCAGACGATTTGCCAAATCTTCGTCAACCCCTTCGAGCTTACAGAAGCCTTGAACCGCCCGGTCAATTTGCTGCTCCAACTCCCCTTGAGTCATGATTTCGATGTCCCAAGTGCACAATTTACTCGCTAAACGGACGTTTTGTCCGCGTTTTCCAATCGCGAGAGAAAGTTGATCTTCTCGAACCAACACAATGGCACGTCCCATCATTTGGCACAAAATCACTTCGTCCACTTCTGCGGGTTGAAGAGCATTAGGAATCATCTGCATTGGGTCTTCGTCAAACCGAACAATGTCAATTCGCTCTCCGGCAAGCTCGTCGATCACCATCTTGATTCGATTTCCACGCACTCCAACACAAGCGCCGACACAATCGACTTTCGAATCAATACTGCTAACTGCAACCTTCGAACGATAGCCAGGTTCGCGAGAAATGGCGTTAATTGAAATCACTCCATCGGCAATCTCGGGTATCTCATTCTCAAACAACCGCTGAACAAACACTGGACGAGTCCGACTTAGAACCACCTTCACGCGACTCCCTTGAGCCTTCACTTCGGTAACCAATGCCCGGACACGCTCGTTCGGCTGATGCGATTCTCCTGGAATCTGTTCACTTCGGGGCAAAATCGCCTCGATTGGCCCAAGCGTGACTGTCGTCACCCGACCCTCGTTTCGATGAACAGTTCCGGTTACCAAGTCGTTGATGATTTCATTGAACTCATCAATCTGAGAATCACGTTCGGCCTCACGCACCTTTTGGATAATGACCTGCTTAGCCGTTTGAGCACCAATTCGCCCGATGACTTCTTCGTAATCCAACTCATCCTGGCCGCAGCGACCGGCAATCTGCCCTGAATCTCGCTCGATAATAAATTCGATATCAGCTTCTTCGCCAAAATGCTTTCGCGCAGCAGACACCAAGGCTGACTCGATCGCGACAAAAACAATCTCTTTCTCGATGTTTTTTTCGCGATGAAGTGAATCAACAATCCGCAAAACTTCACTGGCGTTCATTTTTATTCTTTCAGTAAATTCTCACCCGAATCGGGGTCAAACCACAAAACACGTTCAAGATCAATTTTGACTCGCAACCGGTCACCCGATGCACACTCGGCATCCGATTCCAACCGAAACAAAACAATTTGCTGAATCGTGTTCTTCTGTACTAATTTATCTTCTTTCGATTTTTGGGTTGGTGGCCCGCAAACCCTGGAATGAACCATCGTCGATTCCCCCAGTCGATCGACCTCAGTCACTTCGACCTCAATCGCTCCCTCACTCTCCGCTAGACCGACGTCTTCGGCCCGAAAACCAACGACAACCGCTCTCGCTTTAGAACTCCCTGCCAACAGGGAATCCAGTTCATCAAACCGAGGACAACCAGGCCCCCAATTCATCGGTATTCGGCTCTCAAATTCAATTCGATCACCGACTTTACTAACTGTTCCAGGGCAAAGGTTTATCGGTGAATTGCCAATAAACTTTGCCACGAACAGGTTGGCGGGACGCTGATAAACTTCCAGCGGACCGCCAACTTGCAAAATCCTTCCCTCGTTCATGATCGCAACCCGATCACCCAACGTCATCGCCTCGACCTGGTCGTGCGTCACGTAAATCATCGTCGCTTTCAAATCGCGGTGTAACCGCTTAAGTTCAACCCTCAGTTGCTGTCGAAGTTTGGCATCCAAGTTCGAAAGTGGTTCGTCAAACAAAAACGCCGCCGGATTCCGAACAATCGCTCGCCCTAAAGCAACACGCTGTCGTTCACCGCCGGACAACTGATGCGGCTTGCGATCGAGCAAATGCTCAATACCTAATCGCAAGGCCGTTCGCCGAACCTTATTGCCAATCTCCTCTCGCTGTCGGACAAACTCCGAAGCTCGCTGAGGTTGGAAGATCTTTCTTAAACCACGTCCAATTACCCCGCCACCAAACAGTCGATTCAATCTAAGTGTCAAACCAAACGATAAATTCTTGTATACCGACATATGCGGATACAAGGCATAGTTTTGAAACACCATCGCAATGTCCCGGTCTTTGGGTGCCACGTTCGTAACGTCACGCCCGCCAATCCGAACCACTCCGCCAGTGCTCCCCTCCAGTCCAGCAATGATCCGAAGTGTCGTGCTCTTGCCACAACCACTCGGACCAACGAGAACCAAAAACTCTTGATCTTCGATCTCAATTGACACATCGGAAACCGCTTGCGTGCCATCCGGAAACCGCTTGTTAACACTTTCCAGTAGCACCGTTGCCATCAGTTACCCACCGTGGCCTTCAGCCAATTGCCTGTTCGACTCCAGTTAGTCAAAAGGCCCTTCTACTTTTTCACTGCTGCCCAAACTCCGGCAGCGACGAAAAGATAGAAAGACCTTAGAAATCTTCGATTCAAGCCCAAAATAATAGCGTAAAAATCCCCCTCAGTCAATCCAGATCGAACAATCCATTCTTCTTATTGCCGTTGATAGCGGCAGTTATTATCTCTCTCTCGCTTCAAGCAGCGTACTTTTACACGCACTTCGAGCAAATCCGTTCCTTTTGGCCACCGAAAACGTCCAAAAACCAATCGATTCGCCGTATTTCGGCGAGTATCTCGCGGGAATCTACTCGTCACGCCAACGTCAATCCAAGGATCAATCGAACCCAAACCGCGGACATCAGACCACAGTATGGACGGCCAGCTTGCGATATTCCGCAATGGTTTTGATTTCCAAGCGTTCAAACGATCGATTTTGAGCCCGAGATCACGCTCCCGAACCGCCAAAGAATCAAATCGAACGATGCTGTTACCCCGCGGTTAGAGTTGTGGGCAACTCAAAAATAGCTAGCGATCACTCAAACATGCCTGCTGCATCAACATTAGTTATTCGTCTTGTCGGTTTTCCCCCGACATTCGTATACTCGCTGGTTCACGTTTGTTAGGTCGCGACAGATTGGAATATGTCCCTAGCGAATACGTAGGCTTCAGCGATTCCGACTTGGTGATGTAATCTCAAGTCTGACATCGTCTGTTTTGGAGATCGAGATGAGAATGGATTCTTTATTCGATTCAACAATTGGCAACTGCAGATCAATGCACCCCCGTCGCCAGTGGTTGAATGTCATTACCGTCGTTGCGGTTCTTTTTGCGGGACTGGCTTTGCCAAGCTTCGCAGCAGCTCAAACGACCGTTAAACAAAACTGGCCTCCCTCGATAGCCTCAAATCCCGGAACAGTCGGTAAACCGACTCCACCTCCAAGCTCCTTCCAACCTGCCAACATTGGAAAACCGGGCACTGCTTCCACACAAGTCCCAAAGACTTCCGCAGTTACCCCTCCTCAAATGCAACCGCCAAGTCCACAAGCATTCTCGGGTAATCCAAATTTAAAATTATCCCCCACTTCACCGCCAGTCTCCAACGCTCCCGTTAAGCCAAGCGGTCAATTTCAAAGCAAGAATTTACAAAGCCTACTAGGATCGCCGGCAACTCCGCCAGTAACCCCGCCAGCGAACAATGCAGCTGCTCCGTGGCAAAGACCCGCTCAACCCAAAGCCTCCTCCTTTGTCGCTCCGGCCAGCATGGAATCCGATTTAAATTCGCCGACAGGAGTTGCGGTCGCGGCATTTCCAGTTCAGCCAAAAACTCAACCCACCGCACCGAGTGTACCTGCTGCTAATCCAGCGGTAGCCCAACCACAAAACTCTGTGGTTAGCTCGCAACCTCAAACACCTGTAAAAGCCGCTGCTCCTGCACCAACTAACACGGCGATAGCGAGCTTCAAAAAGACTCCCAACGACCTACCGAGTGCGGCTGGCCAAATCTGGCAAGAGTACGATATTACACCCTACACATCTCGGATTACCAATAATAAACAACCGGAACGATCGATAGTCGACTGGATCTTGCGCGAAACCGGAACTGAAATGTGGTTCTACCGTCCGCTGGGAATCTTGAATGCCGACAAAGAAAAACTCTACGTTTACCACACCCCTGAGATTCAAAAAGTCGTCAAGAACATCGTTGAACGATTCAATCGAACCCGAGGCCAAGTTCAAAATGTCGATCTTCACATGATGACAATCGAGAAACCCAATTGGCGATCAGATTTTTACACCATCCTCCAGCCAATCAATGTCGCAACTCCGGGCACAGAAGCCTGGATCCTCTCAAAAGAAAATGCTGCCATCCTGATCAATTCACTAGCCAAGCGACCGGAAATCAGAAAGCACAACTCGGGCCGGCTTAGCAATCACGACGGACAAACCATGGTGGTCGAAAAAATCACACCCGTCGAATTCATCCGAAATTTAAAATGGATTCCGAATCAAGTTCCCGCCTTTCAGCCTCAGCAAAGCCGCATCGATGAAGGGTATCGGCTGGAACTGAGCTGCCTTTCTTCGATGGACAATTCGACGATTGAAGCGGTGATTAAGTGCGATGTCGATCAGGTCGAAAAACTAACAAAAGTAAAAGTCGATGTCCCCGTTGGGAACGGCACCAAACAGGAGGTCACTCTCCAAATCCCTCAGCTTGTTAGCTGGAGGCTGCACGAGCGATTTCGTTGGCGCAACGACCAAGTACTGATGCTCAGCTGCGGAGTGGTTGCATCGCCTGAACCCGAAAATGACGGGCTTGGCCTCCGGATCCCCGGCCTACCTCAAAAATCAAACCAAGCTGAGGCTCTCCTTTTCATTGAGTATCGCGGGCCAGCCCAGAGCGCTACGATCCCTCAAACTGCGAATAAATCAACCGCTCCTGTAAAATCGCCTTGAACCGGAGGTTCCTTGAGAGCTGCCGGACAGAACTTCGGCTCCAGTCTGCTTAATTGCCCAAAGTCATCTCGACGACCACCGCAAGAAGCCTAGAATAGACTTCGGAAAGCATGGCCGGTTTCAGCCGTTAGCTGCCCAACACATTAAAATTCCAGTGCAGTTCTTGGTTCGAGACGCACTATTTTCATCCCTTTTTTAAAACTTTCGCCCAAAGTTTTTCATTCCATGGCCCAATCAGATCGCCGCGTCGTCATCACAGGAATGGGTTTGATCAGCCCCATTGGCAGTTCATCCACCGATCTTTGGGATTCGCTCAGTCAACAGAAGAGCGGTGTCCGCTTGCTTTCTAATTTGCCTACGGAACATTTCCCTTCTGACTTTGGCGGTGAATGCACCGACTTTACAGGCAGCATCGACAGCTTTGGCCCGCTGGAAAAAAAATTGCAACGAAGCATCAAAAAAGGGCTTCGACTGATGTGCCGGGAAATTCAACTCGGTGCCGCCGCTGCTCAATTAGCGCTGACGGATTCCGGGATCGAATCTGGCAGCATCGACCCCAGTCGAATCGGCACGCTTTTCGGAAGTGATTACATCATCACCAGTCCTCTCGATTTTGTCGAAGGCATTCGCGCCTGTTTGGACGACGATGGAAAATTCTGTTTCGATAAATGGGCAGAACATGGATTAACTAAAGTCGAACCGCTGTGGTTACTCAAATACTTACCCAACATGCCAGCCAGCCATGTCGCTATTTACAACGATCTGCGCGGCCCCAGCAATTCAATTACCGTCCGGGAAGCATCAGCCAACCTGGCGATTGCCGAAGCGACGACGATCATTAAGCGTGGTTCGGCAGATTTCATGGTCGCCGGCTCTACCGGTTCTCGAATTCACCCTCTTCGCACCGTCCACATTGCCCTTCAAGAGCAACTCGCTGACCGGCACACCGAAGCCGCCGGCGGAGATCCAACCAAAGCATGCCGACCTTTTGATAAAAACCGAACTGGCATGACCCTTGGAGAAGGAGCTGGCGTTTTGATTCTGGAAGAACTTTCTTCCGCTGAAAAACGGGGAGCCAATATTCTGGGCGAAGTCGTAGGCTATGGATCCTCTTGTGTTGCTGACAAAAACGGCGCAGCGAATTATCAGAAAGCATTGAAGAACGTCCTCCTCGGAGGCCTTGAAACTTCCGGGATAGATGCTTCCAACATCGGTCATGTCCACGCCCACGGACTCGGGTCACCTGAATGTGATCTTCAAGAATCACTAGCTATTGCGGATGTCATGAAAGACACTCCTGTCACCGCAGCCAAAAGCTACATGGGCAACCTCGGTAGCGGGTGCGGGATTGTTGAAATCGCAGCGAGTTTAATGGCGATCGAAAAAGGGCCATTGTTCCCGATAATGAATTGCGATGACCTCGACGATCAATGCCCAATCAATGCAGTCCAAGCTGACGACGTCGAAGCGGGTGATTCTTTCATCAATCTCAATGTGACCCCTCAAGGTCAGGCAAGCTCAGTTGTCATCCAAAAATATCAGTAATCACCACCTCGATTCGGAATGATTACCCAGCCTGATTCTCCGCCACTGCCACTTCAGTGCTGCGCCAACCCCGAGCATTTGGACAATATTCGTGGGAATTGATGCATTTTTGCATCATGCCGATGGCACTTCAGCAGCCTCCCCAAGACCAAAACCAACATTGATGTTCCTGCAGATCCGCCACACGGGTTCCAAACCTCACGATCGTTTTTTTTGGTAACGCGTATTCCGTTCCTATCTTCAAATCAGGAACGGAACACGAATTCGCAACCTATCTTTCGACAATGGCTCCACTCGGATTCATTGCTCCCTACTTCTTGGCGAGCCTATTTCATATCGACTCTTTCTCTATTCCTGTTTTATGACCCAACCGACCCCTAAGCAGCGAATTCGCCAACACGATTCTTGGCCACGATTAACAATGAAATTAATCGATGCAGTCGCAATTATTAGTGGCTTGATGATGCTGATCGTCTGGATTCCCAGTGCGAATAGTCAATCCACCATCGTGATTGGTTTAGTAGCAATCGGTGTGTTTAACATCTCTGCTGAAATTTCTGGACTGTACCGAAGTTGGCGCGGCATTCGATTTGAAAAAGAAGCCATCTGTAGCGTGGTCGCTCTAATTATCACAGTCATCATGCTTTCATTTCTCGGGCATTTCAGCCTCTACTCGACCGAACTTTCGGCAGGCTCACTCGCCCTCTGGTTTAGTTTTACAATTGTCATTTCTCTATCGGCACGAATTCTTTATCGCTGGTATTGCCAGTGGTCACAAGCCAAGGGGATTCACTCCCGAGGCTATGCCGTCGTCGGGATCAACGACTTGGGAATTCACCTCGTCCGAAACATCAGCACAGCACCAGATCTTGGACTCCGATTTTTAGGTTACTATGACGATCGCCCCCAAGAGAGAACCGGCGATCTTCCTGAAGACATTTCAGTCAAGCTTGGAAAAATTGACACCCTCGTCGAGAGTGCAAAATCAGGCGATGTCCAAGTCGTTTTTATCTCGCTTCCCATGCGTGCGGAAAAACGAATTCGAAGTCTTATCCAGGCACTGGCGGATACAACCGCTTCGGTCTACATCGTTCCCGACCTATTCGTTTTTCAAATGCTCAATTCGCGTTGGACTGACATTCAGGGCCTCCCCGTGGTTAGCGTTTCTGAAAATCCATTCTACGGCGTAGACGGAATACTAAAACGCGGAGTTGACATTGCCCTTGGTACTCTTGGAATCACTCTACTCTCGCTGCCAATGCTCTTGATTGCCGCGGCAGTGAAGCTTACCTCTCGGGGACCAATTCTATTCCGGCAAAAACGATATGGACTCGACGGAAAAGAAATTCTCGTTTGGAAATTCCGCAGCATGAACGTGATGGAAGATGGAGACAAAGTCGTTCAGGCGACAAAGAATGATCAACGGTTAACCCCAATCGGCGGCTTCCTCAGACGTACATCGCTGGATGAGTTACCTCAAATATTTAATGTGATTTCTGGAAAGATGTCACTGGTTGGCCCTCGTCCGCACGCCAACTCCCACAATGAATTTTATCGCAGCCAAATCGAAGGCTACATGCTTCGCCATAAAGTCAAACCCGGAATCACCGGATTGGCTCAGGTAAATGGTTGTCGCGGAGAAACTGAAACACTCGACAAGATGGAAAAACGCGTGTTTTTCGACCATCAATACATTCGAGAATGGTCGATTTGGCTTGATTTGAAAATTATCCTTCAAACCTTTACCGTCGTTTTCTCAAAACAGAACGCTTATTAATTTTAAGCAACAATCCGAGAATCGAATCCGGAAACCAATTGCCTAAAACACGCTGGCTCTTCAACCACAGCTTCAAGCGATGACCTGGTAACAATTACCGTCTAGCGATCGTCGCGTGGCGAGTCCATCGGATTAGGATTTGCGTATCTCGCAATCGAATCACTGAGCTTTTGAATTTGCTCCGGAATCCCCATCGACTCATCCCTCATTCGCGGGACGTTTGTGGTACCGGCAGACTCTCCATCACTCGGTACTGTTCGCTGGAATGCAGCATCTTCGCTGGCTGCCGTTTTTGCGAGATCTACCGCCCGCACACTTGGGCTCCGCCGCTTGAGCGTGGGAGCGTCTGCAGTTTGAAGAAAACTTCGCGGGTCAACAAACTCTACCGAGTTTGTTTCAATCGATGGCTGCGTTGCTTCTCGGTGTTCCCGAGTCCCTTGTGGCGAAGCTTCTGTTCCAGCTGGCGAAGTCGATTGACTGTCGGGGCGAACAACAAATCGACGCTTTCGCTGGTCATACCGTGCCGGCCGAATTTTAACTTCTTGCGGCAACGTTGCCGTTGCTTGAGGCTCGCTAACCGGCGGGGGCAAAACCTCTTGAGAGGCGGCCAACAAATCGGCTACCGAAGGAGCCTGCGAGGAAACACCATAGGCACCATAGGCTGGTGCCGAACCCGTAGTCTCTGGCAGAACTGGATAGCGACGAGAAGGACTTTCGATCGCCGAACGCGGACTGCGATCCTCAGGGCTATTCGAACCGGGACCGCTACCATCGGGTCCGCTACCATCGGGTCCGCCGCCAAACCCGAACTGCTCTGGATCCATTGGCGGAGCAATCAGCAAAACAGCGCCCAGGCCAAGCATCAATCCAGCAAATCCACCAACAAGTATTTTTAGCTTTTTCCCTGGCCCGTCAGGTCGTGTGGACACCTGAGGCTCGTCCACTCGGGCAATCAGATTAGAGACGCCTGCCTCCGCTAAACTTTTAATCTCAGCCAGGTTGGACTGAGCTTTATTCGCGATTTCCGTACGTTCTTTTAACTCAGCGACAAGCGTCAATATTTCGGTTCTGTTTTCACTGAGCTTGGTTAACTGCTGATCAAGTGAGTTCATTTCTTCGTCGAGCCGCGACCACCGCGTCTTCGCATCCTTGACTTCGTTTTGCATTGCGGCAACACAAATGTCGAGTTCAAGATGGATTTGTCGCCGCATCGCTTCGATGGATTTCTGTGACCGTGCGTACTTCGGGTGGCCAGGTAGGTAAAGCCCCGTTGTTACGGCGAATTGAGCTTGCTTTTCGATCATCTCTTTTTTTAGATCATCCAGCGCTGGCAGGATCCCGATCATCTCCGCCGAAAGGCCAAGAATACGGTCGGGCTTTGCTTTGGCTTCTTCCAATTGCAACAACAGCGCGGTTCGCTTCTCTAGCTGAAGCGTTGCGTCTCGCAACTCAATGCGAATCTGTGAAATGTCACGCTTGATCGAGTTGTCGCTGTTTTGGGGATCGCTCAGAGCGTTCATCGTGGCGATATCTGACCCCAATGACTTATCCATCTGGATTAGCTTATCTTTTGATTTATTGAGCTCTGCCATTGCAGCATCGCGTACCCGCGTTAACTCAACTTCCATACTTTGCAATCGCATCGAACGAACCTCATCGACTTTGGCGATGATTTCGACCAGCAGCAACTCGATGAATTTGAGTGACCGCTCCGGAGTGTTTTGCTTGACATTCAGGACAATCACTTCTGTTTTCCCAAATTCTGCGCCATTGGGAGCGTGAATTAAGACTGCGTCCTGCATGTCTTCGATTGTCTCTTCGTCAGGCCACTCAGCGATCGCCGCCTGATTCTTTAAAGTCTCTGGCGGCCCCAGTTTAGCCATCGCATTTCGAATGACTTGCGGCTGTCGAGCGATTTCAAGAATCGTCTCTTGTGCCGATTTCATGGACTCAATGGAATCAAATCGCCCCGGTTTATAAGATTGGCCAAGGAGGTCATCCCGCACAATCATGGATTGCCGAGCGGACCAGATTTGCGGACTTAACATCGTCGCATAGTACAACGCTACAACAGCACCAAAAATCGCAGGCGCGATCCAGACAATTTTGTAACGATAAAGCGTTAACAAAACGTACTCGAGTCGCTGGTTTGAGTCAGAACCGGTCATCGTAAAATTCACATGTTTGAAAACAAAAACCCAAAAGTATTGGCGATGGAATCTACTTCGGATTGAACTGGCGGCAAGACGAAAGTTCGTCGGTCAAATGGAGGGGTACCCCATTTTTGTCATCGAGAGTTTGGCTACCGATCTACGCTGCAATCACGAAAATTCGCCGGAATAGGTGTTAAAACCGGCACTCCACCCGCACAACCCAGCAGCCCAACCCAATCGACAAAGTTTCACATCGGCATGTGAGACTGGTTTTTATCATCCGGCATATCAGAGATGGCCCCGCCTAAAAAAGGGGCGATTCGTTCAGAGGCTCTCCGAAATTTCCAACCGAACCGAGCCAATCAACCCACCCGCCAATGGGTTTCGTTCGCCACGATCGACCTCAGCAGGAAGGTCTACTACAACTCTTAGATGGTTCGAATGCTGCAACTGCTCTCCAATTTCGACTCGGAAAGCATCATCACCCAGACGCATCGTTCCCACTTCAATTTCATTGAGAGAAATAGAAGCTTGAAAATCAACGGATTCCAAAACAAGCCAAACTGCCTGACCGGGATTTAATTGCGTGGGTAAACCAAATCGGCGTCGAAATTCAACGCGACCGCGAAAAGACGCTCCCAACCAATCTCCCCAATCGGAAGGAATTGAAAGCCGGCGTTCATGCGTTGAAACGTCGCAAGCGAATTGGGAATCGAGAACTTTGGCCGTCCAGGGACCATGCAGCCGAATGGCGTGAAAGTCAGGCAAGAAATTGTACCAACAAAGAATTCAACTCAATCGAAATTCAACCACACGTGGCAACCCAACGTCTATCATGCACCCGCTTAACCTATTTACTCAGGTACGTAAGAATGAACGACGGACGACTGGTAGACCTGATTGGTAGTTTTTTCAATCAGGCGAATGCTGACCTTCACACCCCGAATCGGGTAAGGGTAGGGCGGGCGTGTTTCGCGTTCCGAATCATCATCCGGAGCGAGAGGGCCGCCATTGTCCAAGCCGTTAGTTCCTTCGTCGATCAAAGAATCGTTGTCCTGATCAAATCCATCGCTCTCATAGACAGGTGTCCAGGTATCGTAGAAAGCCTCCGCTGCCGGGAAAGCGTTACGCCATGCCTGCTGTGCAAAATTGAATCGGCTACCTCGAAAATCTACCAGTGCGTTTGGTGGTGGGCTTGCCGGTGAGTTCCAAACGAGATCGACGAAATCACCTGCAGAAATCTGCGTCGCAGCGACAGGGAACCCGGGATCAGCGGGCGCTACCGGAATGTCAGTATCCAGACTTAGAGTGACATCGGGCGAGTAAACTTGTAAATCAAAACTTGCCACGTCCGTGAGAACAATGTCATTTCCCTCCACTGGTTTAAACGTGGAAATTAAAGACCTGTCGAGGAAGTTGGGCCAATTGATATCAATACTTGGAGTACCAGCGTCATAGTTGTACCACTGATGACAAAAACGATTTCTTCTCAGAGCAAGATCGCTAAGGCTATTCGCGTAGACATTGAATTCATTCGCGTCTTGGTCAAAGACAATGCGGCATGAAATATCGTTATTTTGCATCAGAGTGGTTACCTGCTCAGAGGTCAGATTCTCCCATGGTCCCATATCGGGTCGAATCAAAAGAACGCGGCGATGCACTTTTAAGCTCTCGGACAAGTCAATTTCCTGATCCGCGTTTCGATCTACAAATGTCGTGTACCACATTATCTCTGCAATCGATGACTCAATCACTTTAGAGCTAGTCGTATTGTCTGGTATGTGACGCCCACGAAAAAACTGTCCATCGCTCCGTACGGTCATTGCGATCACGTCGTCAACATCGCCGAGGTAACTGTTGATTCCGGCGGCGTTGGTCTTATCACGCATCGCTCCGTCAACAATTTCCACGTACCCATTAGGATTGGTTGTTTCGGTGTACGGACGCGGCTCTACCGTCAGATTGCTAAGATCACTTCTCAGCAACTCTTCCGCCGATCGCAACCGATTGGCCATCTCCATCGTTGCCCGGCCCATTTGCATTTGACCACTGGCGTATTGAAAA
>JAAEMV010000250.1 GCA_024225195.1 Planctomycetaceae bacterium
ACGAGGTAGAGGTTTCAAAAATTGCGCTGGCCGACGTTACCGAAAAAGACTTGGAATACATTGACGTCCTGAAAGAGATTTCAATTGATACGGTTGGGGACTTTCTTGAAGTTGCCAGCATACTAATTGAACTTAAAGCAAGGGCCATGCTGCCCCGGCCCGAAGCAGAGGAAGATCACGAGACAGAAGTAGTTGACCCGCGCAAAGACCTTGTCCAAAGATTGTTGTTGTTCAAGCGGTTCAAGGACGCCAGCTCGTTGTTGGAGGATCAGGGGGTCGCCTGGCAGAAACGCTATGCCCGAATTGCGGATGATTTACCAACGCAAAAAGTCGATATGGCAGACCAACCGATTCATGAGGTTGAGTTGTGGGATCTCGTCAGTGCCTTCGGGCGTGTATTAAGAGACAATCGCCCGGTTCCTCAGGCTAATATAACCTACGATGAGACGCCGATTCATATCTACATGAAACGAATTCATGCGAGAATTGTAAGCCATCAAAGAGTATCCTTTACGGATCTATTTGAGGCGGGGATGCACAAATCAGCGATGGTCGGAATTTTTCTTGCAGTTTTAGAATTAACGCGGCATCACAATGTTCTCGCTCAGCAATCTGATTTGCATAGCGAGATTCAGATTGTTCCTAACGACGGGTTCAGCGAGCAACTCGACGTTTCAAATATTGACGACTACAATCCACACAGTAAAGCATTGCCTACGGGCGACCCTGGCTCGATGGTCGATTGAATTTTCGACCCGAACGAATTGTGCAAGTTAGTGAATCTCCGGCGGGTTTGGAGCCATTCCATCACTACCAACTGTGTTAACGGTTGGGGGTTCGAGAATCGTTACTGATTTAATGAGATCGATATTTTTGAATCGATCTAAAATGTATTTATTCCCTTGTCTCTTAAATTGCTTCTGCACATTTTCATTTTTTGGGTTTTCGCCATACTCTGTATTAATTTTCTTGAGTACGGAAGCACCAGTCTTGATTTGTGCAAAAGGAACAAATGGGCTGCCTCCACCAGGTTGCTCGTTGTCTAGCATTGTATTTAGACCTAGGTTGCAGAATATCTGTACGGAGCGACTGTTGGGATTTCCCGTTTGCGCGAATGAGAGCGTACCCGGCGCATTCTTTTTTCCAGTTGAAGGGTCATCTGGAATGGTTGAGTTCCGCCAGGCGGCATTGACTTCAGGGTCGCCGTGAATTCCGAATTGAAACATGAACCCGTCGATCGCTCGGAAAATTGCAATATCGCTGTCAAAATATCCAACTTCAACCATATTGTAAAATCGATCTGCTGCGTGCGGTGCCCAGTCGCGATGTACGGTAATCGTGAAATCCCCTTTGGTGGTCTCGAATCTGGCATCAAAGGTTGCCGGTGCTTTTGCGGTTGCCAACTCTGGTTTCATGAGTGCTGGATTATGACCGCTGGCATTTATCGCTTTGGGGTTCGCTTTTGGGTTTAGTCTCGATATATCGAACTTGCCAACGCGGTTAGCGGCAAAGCAACCTAATTGCGAGCTTATAAACCCGACCACCAAAGTCAAAAAAAGCGTGCATTGCCAAATCTGTTTACGATACATTTACATCTTCCTTGAGGTGTTGCGGAGCTCCACGCGGTTGGATGCAGAGAGAGCCGTCACGTTGAACTTGCCGGAAGGGTAGCAAAAGCAGCAGTGGAAACCAATGTCGAGTTTTCGATGCGTTGAATTCCAAGGTTCCAGAATTACATCGAGGTAACAGTTTATGTGGCGGCGGAGGGTAGCGAATGCCCCGGTAATGCGTGAATGACTAACGAATTTGTGCGATTTCACGGTGTTTTGGCAATTTCTCACTCTGCAAAGCTTCATCAGCAATCAGTGAAATTTGCTTTTTAACTAAGACTCATTCCTGATTCGTGAGCTATGCTTTGATTGACAGGAATCCGCCACGGGCGTCAAACGGCCCATTTAATAGAATACTCCGATGGTTGGAAAACGACGGTTATCTTCGATTACCGCGCGTTTCCATGTAAAGTTGATCCTTGGGGTGAGACCCCCAAGGGTCAGTTTTACGAAATATTTGGTTGATTTAGTACCAAACGAAACAAGCCGCTCAAATGAGCGGCTTGTTTTTTTTGTGGAACCGAACGAGACAAGGTTCCCAATGTTTGAGCACGGCGAAGGCTATTTGTCGTTAGCTTCCGCTTTTGCCTTTTTAAAATCACCGGCGGTAATAATTAGTAAGCGATCTGGTGCAATGACCTTTTTCATTGCCGCATCGACTTGTTCTTTTGTAAGCGTAGAGATCTTCTCATCGCTCGCATTTTGAAATTCCATGGTTCGTCCAGTCTTCATGTTGGACAGAAGTTCGCTCGCCAACTGGCCGTCGCGTGCTCGACTGCCACGGCGATTAATCAGAAAGCTGTCTTTTGCTTTTTGTAATTCGTCGCCAGTAACGCCACTTTCAAGCATGCGATCGACTTCTTCCTTGACGGTATCGACGACTTTTTCCGTATTCATTGGATTCGAAATGCAGAACATCATGTACATTCCCCGTTCGTCCTGATCGTCGGCTTGGAAACGCGTCATTGCGGTGTAAGAGAGTCCATCCTGTTTACGAACCCTGTCAGCGATCCGTGACGACAAAGGCCCGCCCCCCATAATGTAGTTGCCAATCAGCATAGCTTCATAATCAGGGTGATTTTCATTGATGTCAGTCGCAACTCCGGCAATGTAAATTGCATTAGCTTTATCGGGCGTATCCAAGTTGACCCGTTCGGCTTTGATATCAAGATTGGCTGGCTCTTCGATGCGCTGGTAAGGCATATCTGTTTTCCAGCCATCAAAGACTTTGTTCAATTCTGCAAGTGTTGTGGTTGGATCGAAATCACCCACCACGGCGACTTCGCCGAATTGACCATTAAGGAATTTCTCTTGAAGGTTCCGCACATCGTCAATGCTGACTTCCTTCAAGTTCTTTACTTCTTCTTGCATCGTTGGCGTGTAGCGAACGTTGTCGGCAGCTTGAGGATCCATCCGGCGAGAGAATTCGTTGATGGCTAGGCTCATTGGGTCGGACATTCCCGACTCAATACCTGTTACCATTTCACTCTGAATGATCTCCATGTCGCTAGGATCAAGTTTGGGCTCCCGGAGTGCTTGACGCATGATTGCGAGAGCGGGAACGAGATTTTTCCGTTCCGTTTGGAGGCTGAAATTGAGAGTTCCTAAAGATCCGCTGAATCCGAGGCTCGCTTTAAGATTATTTAAAGCGTCCTGATACTCTTGAAAACCAAGTTCTTTGGTGCCACGGGATAGCAATTGCGGCAGTAAATCAGCAGCGGCTCGTTTTCCTTTCAGGCTATTTTCATCACCGTAGTGAATGGTTCCGCTAAGTGTTACGCGATCGCCTCGGGTTTCTTTGGGAAGTAAAGCGAATTTCATTCCCGACTTCAGTTCGCCAAAGGTCGTTCGCTTTTGAATATTCATAGGAGAAGGGTCAAAGGCTTCGCCCGCGGCCATTGCCTCGCGGCCTTTGTAGTTGGCCACCATCTTTTTGACATTGTTTTGAGCGTCGATGGCAATTCGATCTGTTTCCTCGGACGGGAAGAAAAGGCCAACAGTCCGGTTAGATTGAATCATGTATTTTTTCGCGAACTCTTGAACGTCAGTCTTCGTGACCGACTCGAGTCGGTCCCGATGAAGGAAGTAAAGACGCCAGTCACCGTAGGATTCCCATTCGCTCAAGGCTGTCGCAAAGCGCTCAGTGTTGGCAAACTGTTGCTCTCTTCCCTTGGAAATCGCAACCACGGCTCTCTTTACATCTTCGTCTGAAACACCGTTGGAGCCGATGGTTTCCATCTGTTCTACGAGGATGTCTTTTGCTTTGACCAGATCTTTGTCGACCGGAACTTCTGCATAGGCCAGCATGATTCCAGGGTCATAACCGATTCGGGCGAAGGCACCGGCGCTGGTTGCGATTTTGGTTTCAACCAAAGCCTTGTAGAGTGGACCCGACGGTTGGTTGGAAAGGATGCGAGCAAGTACCTGTCCCGACGCGTATTCGGTGCTGGAGGCCGAAGGAATGTGATAGCCGAGACCGACAAACTGTACGTCGCCTGACCGTCGGAGGATAACGGTTCGTTCGCCATCTTGAGCAGGTTCTTCGGTGTAAGTTTTGGGAAGTTTTCGATCGGGACGAGGAATCGATCCAAAGTTCTTCTCAACTAAATCTAAAGCAAGTTCCTTATCAAATTTGCCAGCAATTACCAGCGTGATATTATCGGGTTGGTAATACTTTCGGTAGAACACGCGAAGATTAGTTGCCGGGACACGCATGATGTCACTGCGATTACCGATGGTTGATTTTCCATAGTTGTGCCATTGGAATGCAGCGGTCATGATTCGCTGAATCAAGATGCCTTGCGGATTGTTTTCGCCACGTTCAAACTCGCTTCGGACAATTGTCATCTCCTTCTCGAGATGCTCTGGTTTAATCCAGCTGTTGATCAGGCGATCCGACTCCATTTCTATGGCGAATTTCAAGTTGTCGT
Organism: Planctomycetaceae bacterium; assembly: GCA_024225195.1. Taxonomy (GTDB): domain Bacteria; phylum Planctomycetota; class Planctomycetia; order Pirellulales; family Pirellulaceae; genus Mariniblastus. Next base: position 4,541 of record JAAEMV010000250.1, read on the forward strand.
TAGCGACCTTGGGATCGCCGTCGGGAGCGGGTAGCGTTTCAAAGTAGTTAGTTCGGTCGATTGAGGTCGTGCCGTTCATGTTTAAAACACCCCGGTTCTTGAGTAGCTCAGGAATGTCTGGGTGTCGATCGGTTCCCCGAAACAGCATGTGTTCTAGAAGGTGAGCCATCCCGGACTCCCCATAGCCCTCGTGTCGAGATCCGACATTGACGGTCATGTTCATCGTGAACTGCGGCTTGGAGTTGTCGGGGAACAACAGCAGTTTGACGCCGTTATCGAGACGGTACTCCGTGATTCCTTCGACTTCGTACATCTTTTTTGGGGCTTGTGCTTGAGTTGTCTGGCTGATCATTACAACGGCCATCAACGCAACAGCAGTGCGCCAAGCGGACTGCCAAGAACGAGGAAGTTTGGAATGTTTGCTCACTTGAAATCCTTAACCAAAAGTATCATTGAATGAAGAAGTCGGGGTTCGCGAGTAGTCCACAATCAGGCTTTCCGCTTCCAACCTGAGGGAGTGTTAAGCCAAAATCTCTGACAGACGACTTTAAGCTGCCGAACCGACGTGTCCGATTCTAGCATTTGTTACTAACAATCGTAAACGAGGGGGCTTGTTTGTATTGCGGCGAAGATTAGTTTTTATTCGCACATCACAATTGATTCTGGTGAACGGGGCGAGTTTGTTGGTGTGAAATTGATAACATTTAGGAAGTGGTTCTTCGAAACGCTGTGGAGTTTGAGATGCAATCAGAAGACGATGTGCAGGTATTATCTCGGATCATTAAAGCTCGGAAAACGCTGAAAGTACTCGGGGATGTGAATCGTTCAGTTCAATTCACCGAAGAAAATGCCGAGTTATGTAATCAAAAAGTGATCGATTCGATCAAGACAGCAGGATGGGCACCTTTCCATTACAACCGGGACAAAAATGGTCTTGCTGAGCCTTGGCGAGTCCATGTTCTCTGGCATGAAGATTGCCGAAACATCGCAAATAATTTTCGTGATTGGTTTCCGGACGTCAAAGCATCCAACAAACTGCCAGCGATGCTGTCGGCATGCGGGGCGTTGATTATCACAACGTGGTTGCCGCAATTCCGTGGAGAGGATCAACAGCAAGAAGGTGTCCAAAATTCGATTGGTTTACCCAAGCAAACGACAATTGATGACGAGCATCTCGCTGCTGCCGCGGCGATGGTTCAAAATTTATTGCTGCTCTTGACGGCTAATTCAATGGGAACCTATTGGTCCAGTGGCGGCCAATTCCGAACGCCCGAAATGTTTGACAGGCTCGGGATTAACCGGAGTGAATTATTTCTTGGCGGAGTTTTTGTTGAATACCCTGGCACCGTTGACGAGTCTGTTGAGCGCGTAAGTGGAAAACAACGAAATAACCGTAGTCAAGAACATGCGTGGCTTCGAGAGATTCAACTGACTGGCAGTTGATGCCTCTTGTAGTACCGTCGTTGTGATGGTTGCGAGAGTCTCGATTGTCTGTGAAATCCAACCAGTTTTATCAATTGCTCGGCTTAGGTTTTACTTTACTCAGTTGCCTGCAACCATTAGTCACCTGCGACATCGTTTGCGGAAACGAATTGGCCTGATTTAACAGCTTCCGACTGCATTTGACAAATTTGGATTCCATCTCTCGCAAGTGCTCCATTGAGGATGGCCGACGGGCGATTCTCTGCAATTGCTTGCGTGACTTCTTTGATTTCTCTTTTAAAAGCAAAGACAGGGTCTCCGTCTCCAAGTTCGGGGCGAAGAACTTTACCGTCTTTAGTGAGTACTTTGAGTGGCATACTTTCGGGGGCATCGGCAAAGGCTTGGAAATCAAATTGAATCGTCGCTTGGTCTAAGTGAATTTCAAAGCCGTGAGTAAACGGTCGTCCTTGCTGATTGATGACTCCACAGGTGCAGGTAACCGCGAGGTTAGAATCTTCAAATCGGAAAATTGAATTACAGTAATCTACGACTTCACCCCGGAGTCGGCCGCAGCTGTAAACGCCGGTAGGCATGCCGAATAGTAAACGAATGAAATGTGCATCATGGACATGAAGGTCAAAGAGTGGGCCGCCGATTACATCGGGGTCATAGAATTTGGTAAGCCATTGGGGATCGGAAATGACGCGTTTAAAAGATCCCCCCAGTAAATTTCCGTATTCTCCAGAAGCGATAAGCTCACGGGCGTATTGGAATTCAGTGAAGTAAGGCAGTACTTGTCCTACCATTAATTGACGATTGTGTTCATTGCATGTTGCGACGGCCGTATCGCAATCTCGAAGGTTAAGTGCGAGTGGTTTTTCACAGAATACGTGCTTCCCGGCCTTTGCAGCAGCTTGAATTGCCTCGCAATGCATTGCTGGCGGAAGACAAATGTCGATACAGTCAACCTCGAGATCAGCATCCGCGAGCATAGCTTCAAGGTTTTCGTATGTCCTCACACCCGAAAGGTCAACTTGGGTTCCCGGCGGTCCAAAGTTGCCTTGGATTCCGGACCAGTCGCCCGCTCGACGCTCCGCTTCGGGAGTGGCAATCGCAACGACCTCAACGTCGGGAAGTTCTTGATAGGCGAGCCAGTGAATCCATCCCATGAAACCGATTCCGGCAATTCCGACTTTCGTCATTTACTTTCCAATCCCAATGTCTAGAGTTCACTAAAAGGTTCGCGAGTTGGCAATTTGCAGGGATGTTACCTAGCAGCCAATCTTTGTTATAACAGGTTAGAGCCCATTGAGTAGGTTTGTTTTTGGGTGGCTGCGAACTGCAGCGTCTATGTCACTGCCGTTTGGTCATTGCGGAGAGTGAAATTCTGAAAGGATATGAAATGCCGATAGAGATGCAACTTGCCAAAATTATTATCAGTGAAATTAACGAGAACCAGATCGTTTTCCTGCGGGAAGTCGACGGAGATCGGGAGTTTCCAATTTTAATTGGTATTTTTGAAGCAACGAGTATCGACCGTCGGGTAAAAAACATCGCTCGACCTCGCCCGCTGACTCACGATTTAATCGTCGAAGTTGTTGATTCGCTTGGTGGCGAACTGGACAGCGTCGTGATCACGGAATTACGAGAGGCGACCTACTACGCGAATCTCCGGATTAAGCGAGATGGGGAAATAATCGAGATTGATACACGACCCTCCGACGCGATTGCGATTGCCGTGACCTGTTCTCCGCGTCTGCCGATTTATGTGGCGGAAAACGTTCTTGATGAAGCTATTTCTACGGGAGATTGAACTCCCCCTCGGATTCCAGTGACTCGATGGGGGTATTTGTTTTCGAGTTCGATTTTGGAAGATGCACGCCTAGAAGGTGAGATAGCTTTTCGAGATTTCTGGAATAACGTTTAGAAAAGTATAGGTGCACGGGTTGGGCACCTTCTATTTCGATTCGGTTTACTAGAATTGCATCGTAGATCTTCAGTTGGTGGGAACTGCCGGGCAGAACCATTGTTTTGTCACCAAGAATCAAGCGTTCTTGAGTTAATTTCCAACCCTCGGCGTGTGGTCGCAGATGCAGTCGAGTTTTGGTTGGAAACGGGCCAAGAGGTCGGTCGGGGAATACCATCAATTCGGCGATTTCGGGAACCTGGTAGGATGGGCGGATGAAGCACCAGAGTTGGTCCCAAATTATGTTTCTGATGTAGTGAACCCTTCTGTTAATCCAGCGAAATACAACCAGCCCGGCCGCTAACAAAATAAAATTTAAGAACAGGGCAACGGTCGGGCTCCACAAGTAAACGGCTAATAGCAATGCGCAAATCAATTTGTTAGTTACTTCTAAAAGTCCATCAATAAACGGAATTGGAATTAACCACACCATGATCTCAAAGAAAAACTTGATTGTGTTGATAACCACAATATTGAACGCTGCAAACAGGCAAAAAAGAACGCTTGTTGAGAATGTAAATATGGAAGCGTGCACCACTGTGATTTCATCGATGCCGGGCGTTTCGCCGGGAAGCACGGTCAACACACGAATCAGAACGATGGTGATAATTCCTGCATAGGTCTCTAGTTGGTCAATTGCCTGGGCAAACGGTTTACTGACTTTTGTGAATCTTGGAACCGATGTGAGGATCGTTAAACAAAGGAAGGTCCAAAATAGGTACGGATTTCCAAGAACTGGATTATCGCTAAACATTGAATGGGGTAGTGCCCAGTTTCCACCGAACTGACTTACCCCGGCTAGTATTGTAATTCCAAAAAATGGCGAGATGGCAATGGGAGCCAGGGGGCCAAGCCACTCGCTCGCTTGCGTTACAGTTGAAATTTGATCGATTGCGGCCAGATCACTGGATGGTAGCGGAGGTGAGAGGTTGAATGAATCTCCCTCGATCTGGAACGTCCAGAGGATACTTGCAGCCAACACGAGCAAAATGCAGCGGGAGATAATGAAGGCGAACATGGTAGTCCTCGGGTAGAAATCCAAATTCAAATTTAAAACAACGGCGATCGTAAAATGATTGGTGCCCTTTGAATAAGTGCCAATCGAGTTTATCTAGCTGCTTGGTTCGGTCGTCGTATTAAGTATAGCCCAACTCGTGGCAGGGCAATCAGGTTAATCGAGCGGTAAACTAGGTTGAACGGTTAAACGAAAGTGGGAGGCCAAGTGGATTTCGCGTGGTAGACGGAATCTGTGTGTTGTGGGACACGGGCAAGGTGTTTGGTCGAGCCAAAAAAAAACTCCGGTCGATTATGACCGGAGTTTAAATTATTAACGCTCTGTTGGTGAATCACTCACGTGGGCGGACAGCGCCTGTCAAGCCTGAGTAATCTTCACGGTCTTCGCCGTGCCAAAGGGGTTGTCCTTCAAGAACTCGTCGTCGAAGTGCTTCGATTTTTTCTTCTGATCCCGCGGGAGCATCCGTCGCCATGAATTGCTCGTCCTGGAATGGCACGAAATCTTCGTCGTGTCCGTACTCGAGGATTGCTTCGAAGACGTTCTTTACTTTCTTGTTACCGTTGGACATGGGTATGTACCTGTAGTTGGGCAAAATCTTTTTCTAGGGAAACGAGCACAGATTGCGATTAATTCGGGTCGCCAAGTTATTGGCTTAAAGAAATGTGTTTCGCGTGGTGGGCTCCAAAAATATTGGCTTGAGCTTTTCGAGAATACGACGTGCTCGCAACCAATTACGCAAGCATTATTGACGAGCCGGAATCAAAGTCAAGAAATTTGTTTTCGATTTTTGAAAATGTTTTTCACCGTCAAAAACGGTCTTGGCAGGATGGTAATCCTAGCGTTGGTGATTAGTCGGGTTGGTTGGCTACTGGTTGGTCATCAGTCTTCTTGAGCTGCTTGGGTGGGGGCAACAATGGAGCAGAGCTAAGGGTCGCTCGGTGACTTTAAATCTATTTAATGGTGTAATCTCCGTCGAGAAGTTAAAAATGAACGATTTTAAGCATCTTCTTGGCTTTGGCTAAAACGCGGAACAGGTTAATCTAAGATATTAAGTTTGCCGGAGGTGTTGTCACTGTCATTTCATTTGAAGGGCATTTTGACGTAATTTACGGCTCGAAAAAAACTGGGTTTCCACGAGATGGACATTTGTCGGGGACAACACGATTGGAGCGGCCCCGATTTTGTGGCCGAAAAGGGGGCGTTTAAAGAGAATGTCGGAGTATCACCAAACTTGCGTCTCCCTCTCGCCTCGGTCTCGAGGGTTTCATTTAATTACCGCGGAGATTTTGGAGGCGATTCCCGAAATCGAACGCTTCGAGATCGGACTTTGCCACGTTTTTATTCAGCATACCTCCGCCGGGTTAACGATCAACGAAAATGCGGATCCTGATGTCCGGATTGACATGGAGACGGCTGCGAATCAGTTGTGCCCTGAGTCGAGTCCGTTTATTCATACGTGTGAAGGGCCGGATGATATGCCGGCTCATGTCAAAGCGTCTCTGTTTGGAGCAAGTGTGACAGTTCCAATCCGCTCTGGTCGCTTGAAGATGGGTGTGTGGCAGGGCATTTATCTGTGCGAGCATCGCAACAGCGGTGGGCCGCGACAATTAGTGATTACATTGCAGGGAAAATTAAAATGAATAACTTCCAGCTAAAAGGGTTAGTCACAGGTGTTCTCGCTGGTTGCGTTGGCGGAGTGATTGGCGGGATCCTCTGCAAAATTCTCTTGAGCTATGGCTTTTACAGTGGCGTCATGCCGGGGGCGGCAGTTGGCCTGGCATTTAGTTCGGTCTGCAGGGTGGGTGGCTGGTTACACGCGGGAGTCTCGGGGGTGACGGGGTTAATGGCGGGACTGTTGGTGCAATGGTTGGTTTACAGCAACTCGCCAACGTTCTTTGAGTTCCTGTTTGACTTCCCAACATATGGGCCCATTGCGTGGATCTCGATTGGTGGTGGTGCTCTCATTGCATTCTTTTTGGTTCGCCCTCGCGAGACGCGTTTGCCAGTAGGGGATCGATAATTCGGTAAGCTTGTTTGGCAAACCCTCTGGTGTTTGATGCGGAGGAGCTCTTATAGTGTCTTCGTCAGTCAAACATTCAACATACAAACTTTCAATTAGCGAAATCGGATCGAGCGGTGACAGATAAATCGATTCAAATCATCGGTGCCCGAACTCATAATCTAAAAAATATCGATGTTGAAATACCTCGCGATCAAGTTGTTGTCATCACGGGGTTGAGTGGTAGTGGCAAGAGTTCCCTCGCGTTTGATACTCTCTATGCAGAAGGCCAACGTCAGTACGTTGAAAGTTTGTCAATTTTTTCACGTCAATTTTTTAATCAGATTCCCAAGGCTGATGTCGATCAGGTGATTGGTCTCCAACCCACGCTCTGCTTGGACCAGTCACATCATTCATCCAACCGGCGAAGTACCGTTGGTACGATTACTGAAATCTACGACTATCTGAGACTTTTGTTTGCTCGTGTCGGCGATATCCATTGCTACCAATGTGGTCAGGCGATTAAGCAGCAAACGCCTCAGCAGATACGAGATCGATTGCTCGAATTACCAGAGCGGACGAAGGTTATGATTCTGGCCCCGCTGGTAAAAGAGCAAACGGGGGGAACCCCAGAAACGATTAAAAAGATTCGACGCGAACGACTGGTACGCGCCCGTGTTAATGGCGTGGTTCACGATATTGATCAGCTTCCAACCCTGCACGAGGGCCAGGCTTGGACCATCGAGGCGGTAACTGACCGTATTATTATTCGGGATGGGATCGAGTCTCGGTTGCTCGAATCGATTGATAATGCAATTCGGTTAAACGGCGAGGGGAGTATAGTTTGTTCCTGTTTGAAACCAGGTGATGGGATTTCCAATCCCGATACATGGGAAGACCTCAGTTTTAGTACGAGGTATTCGTGTCCGGACTGTGAAATTTGCTATTCGGAAGTCCAGCCACGAAGTTTCAGTTTTAACAGTCCCTTTGGTGCCTGTAGTAAGTGCTCTGGTCTTGGGCATCTGATTCAGTTTGATCCGACGCTTGTGATTAATCGAAGCCTTTCTGTTAAAGATGGTGCCATTCTTCCGTGGTCGGGTTTAACAAAAGCGAAAGCGAGGAAATTTCAGACCGCGCTTGAACCAATTCTGGATGCAAACGGTTGTGACCTTGGAATGGAACTGGAATCGTTTTCGTCTTCGCAATTCGAACAGTTTTTTTATTCTGTGGATAAGGAAAGGTTGGGCCTCCAGGCGATTCTCCAGAAAGAGCTTGCAACGACATCTTCCGAGGATCGGCAGTTTGAATTGGAATCGTACATCTCGGATGTTGTCTGTCATCAGTGCCTCGGTTCTCGAGTTTCGAGGCAGGCAAGGTCAGTGCTGATAAATGGCCAGCACATTGGCGATCTGGTAAATCTCCCGCTCGGCGAATTGTCCGAGTTTTTTAACGCTGTCGACTTTAAGGATGAGCGAAAGTTAGCTGCATCGGTGCTAATAACTGAAATCGTACATCGCCTTGATTTTCTAGAAAAAGTAGGCATTGGCTATTTAACGCTTGGTAGATCCGCGGTCACTCTGAGCGGAGGTGAGCACCAGCGAGTTCGGCTTGCAAGTTCCATTGGCACGGGAATCACGAATGCTTGTTTCATTTTGGACGAACCGTCGATCGGCCTCCATCAACACGATAACGATCGCCTGATTGGTGCGATTACGCGGCTCAAAGATTCAGGGAATTCAGTTATTGTTGTCGAGCATGATGAGACGATGATTCGGGCAGCTGATTATGTAATTGACATGGGGCCTAAAGCGGGGCCAGGGGGCGGAAGGGTTGTGGCTGCCGGTAGCGCTCAAGAGGTTATGAAAAATGGGGTTGGGTTGACGGCTCAATACCTTTTGGGGGAGCGGGAGGTTGGTGATGTTTCGAGTCGCCGGGTGATAAATGCCGATAAGTGCATTCGCTTATTGAATGCTACGGGCAATAATTTGAAAGCGGTGAATGTCAACGTACCACTGGGGGTCTTGTGTTGTGTTTCCGGCGTCAGCGGCAGTGGGAAAAGTACACTCATTAACCAGACGTTCGCGCCCGCGATTTCCCGTGAGTTAGACCAGGGGGGAGACTTGCCGTTACCATTCGAACGCCTCGAGGGAGTTGACCAGATCAGCCGATTAGTAATGGTCGATCAAAAACCGATTGGAAAGACGCCACGCGCGTGCCCCGCAACGTTTACTGGACTGATGAGTGAGCTGCGTCGAATGTTTGCTGCGACCAAAGCGGCCAAGCGGTTGGGTTACGGACCGGGGAGATTTAGTTTTAACACACGTGCTGGCTGGTGTCCGGATTGCCAAGGACAGGGGATCCGGAGAATGGATATGAATTTCATGCCGGATATATTCGTTACTTGCGACGGTTGTGAAGGTAAGCGATTTAATGTGCAGACTTTGCAGGTTCGGTTCGGAGAGCTGACGATTGCAGATGTTTTGGATTTGACCGTTGATCAGGCAAAATTGAGATTCGAAGGGTTTTCTAAGTTGTCGATGATTCTGGAGTGCCTTTCGAATGTCGGGTTGGGGTATCTCAAGCTTGGGCAGGCGTCCAGTACTTTGTCAGGCGGTGAGGCTCAGCGTGTAAAATTGGCTACGGAGTTGTCAAAGTCGAGTGCAAACGGACAGTTGTATGTGCTGGACGAACCAACCACTGGACTGCATTTTGAAGATATTCGATTACTGATGGTAGCAATCAATCGATTGGTTGACCGTGGTAATTCGATGGTGGTCATCGAGCACAATATAGATGTTCTGCGTTGTGCCGATTGGATGATCGACATGGGGCCGGGAGGTGGCGTAGCTGGCGGAGAAGTCGTGGCGTGGGGGACTCCCGAACAAGTTGCTGAAAATCCTGACTCATTGACTGGGCGATACCTCTAAAATTTACGCTTGGTCTTTTAACAAGTTAAGTTGCGGCAGTCTGTTTGTCCTGTACCCGCGCTTCCGACAGCATGTTGCGTCAACGCGACCTTTGAAGTAACTTCGTTCAGGTTCAAGCGTCGATGCCTATGCTGTTTCACTTTTCCTTTTTGAAATACCGTAAATTTATGACAATCACGATTCGTAAAGCAGTACCAGCCGACGCGGCAACAATAGCTGGATTTCAATTGGCAATGGCTCAGGAGACTGAGGGAAAGCAACTTGAGTTGAGTGTTGTTGGACCCGCGGTGGATGAGGTTTTTAACAATCCTAGTAGAGGATTTTATTTGGTGGGTGAAATTGCCGGAGAAGTGGCCGGTAGCTTAATGGTCACCTATGAATGGTCCGATTGGCGGAACAGTAATTTGTGGTATATCCAATCGGTTTTTGTTCAGGAACAATATCGCGGGCAAGGTGTTTTTAAAAATCTGTATCAAACGGTAATCGAGCAGGCGCGGGTGGAAAAAGCTGGCTTTGTCAGACTGTATGTCGAAACGGACAACGAACGTGCGCAAAAAGTTTACGAATCACTCGGGATGAAGCGGCTGCCGTACTACATGTACGATGTCAAAGTTGACTAGGGACAAAGCGTAGGGGTTGCGAGTAATGGAGGTTAGAGAGCCTTGGCGGCAGCTTCAGTTGGTGCACTTGACCGTTGCTCTTGTTTAAGTGCCTTCATTTTGAATTGGAATCGAAGGGTCAGGAGGACAGCAGCCGTCGCCAGTCCGCTCGTCATCCCAATCCACAGACCGACCCCTTCTAATTTAGCGCCAAAGCACAGATAGGCTCCGACCACGCAACCCACTAGCCAATACGATACAAGTGTCAGTGCCATTGCAGCTTTGGTATCTTTGATTCCGCGGAGTGATCCGGAGGCGGCGACTTGGAGTCCATCGACGACCTGGAATAGAGCGGCCAGAGCCAGAAAAGAAATCGCGTAGGCAATGACCGGCGCGTTAGCTTCGACATCGATGTCAATGTACATTCCGATGATTGGTAGTGGGAAGAGCCAGAAAATTAAACCGCTGATGCTCATGACTCCGATGCACAGCAGCATTCCGGCGTGGCCGGCGACTTCTGCTCGGTGCGGCGAACCCGCGCCAATAGCTTGCCCGACTCGCACCGAGGTGGCAATGGCGAGACCGAGTGGAATCATGAACGAAATGGAAGCAGTTTGTAAAGCGATTTGATGGGCGGCTAACTGAGTTTCACCGATCGTGCCCATTGCAAAAGCAGCAGCTCCAAACATTCCCGCTTCAAAAGCAAGTGTCATCCCAATTGGACCTCCGACGCGAGCGACTTCTTTCAGCGTAGAAAAGTCGGGACGACGTAATTTTGAAAATATCTGAAGGTCACTGTATTGGAGGGATACGTAAATGGAAAATGCGAGGAAGACAAGTCCGTACACGAGGCTACTAGCGTATCCGGTTCCAACGAGGCCTAACTTGGGTAATCCATAATGCCCGAACATCAACGCATCATTCGCGAACACATTGAGAGCAACGCCGATCAGACTGATGACCATAATGGGTTTAGTGTTGGATTTGCCTTCCAGTAGTCCCCGAAGTCCCATGATCCAAAGTGCGGGTAACAGACCCCAGGAAATTGCCTTTAAATATTCACTGCTTGCCAAGGCTGTTTCAGGGCTCTGATTAAACCAAATTAGCAATGGATATGCATTGCGATAGAGTAGAAAAGCCGGAGTGAAGAGCAGTACTCCAATCCAAAGACCCTGCCGCGTTGCCCGTCCACATAAATCATCGTCTTTGGCGCCGGTCGCCTGCGAGACAATTGGGCTGACGCCGATAATGACACCGGATAGAACGATCAATATAAATTGAAAAAGTGTGCTTCCAATGGCGATGCCGGCCAGTGCTTCCTTCCCTAATCGACCTACCATGATCGTATCAACAAACGAGATTGTATTTTGGGCAACCTGTGCGAGTACTAAAGGTACCGCGACGATGACGAGTTCTTTTACTTCCTTCCGGTACAAGGTTTTACTCGTCAGTTGATGGCTTAGGTGATTGGCTGGTTAGAGCGATGCGACGTTTGCTGATTTGCAAATATAACCGGTATATCTTAATCCGGCGATTGGGCTAACATAGTGCCGTGTTCCGCAGATTGGCTCTTGTTTTTAATTTTGAAACGAATGTTTGAGCGTGGTTAATCGTTGCGTTGAAACGGCTAAATTGAGAGACGCCAAAAAGAATGGAGCCATTACTAACCGCGTTAAGCGGTGGCTTCCTTTCCACGGCGCGGCCACCATAGGAGTCGCCCAAGCGATTGTTCATTGATGGCATCGTACCGTGAGATTCAGTAGAGATTCAGTAGAGATTCAGTAGAGATTCAGTAGAGATTTAATTAATGCAGGGTATTTTTCTATTCGCCGTTCGCAACGCCCGCTGGCTTCTCGGTGGTTTACTGCTCACCTTTTTTTCGAGTTTTGGGCAGACATTTTTTATATCCCTGTTTTCGGGTGAGATTCGAGCGGCATTTGACTTGTCGGATGGAGAGTTCGGCGCTATTTATATGGCGGGGACTCTAGCGAGTGCCGTGACCTTGATTAAGCTTGGGAAAACGCTGGACCGGTTTTCAATCTCCGCAGTTTCACTTTGCGTTATTTGTGCACTGGCCATTGCCTGTCTTGGGATGTCGTTTGTTAATTCGTGGATGCTGTTGTTGGTGGTCATTTACGCGTTACGTTTGTTCGGGCAAGGGATGATGACCCATACCTCTCAAACTGCTATCGGACGGTGGTACGATGCGGATCGCGGACGGGCGATTTCATTGACCTCCATGGGACATCAAATTGGTGAAGCGTTATTTCCTGCTATCGTTTTGGTGTTGCTAGGATTGTATGACTGGCGTGTGACGTGGCAGATTTGCGCCGTAGCGTTAGTCGTTGTCGCGATGCCGTCGATCGTATTGCTGATGCGAGTAGAGCACCGGCCGAACGTTGACGGGCACTTGAAAATAGCAAACAAAACGAAAGATTGGACCCGCGGAGAAGTGGTCAGGGACGGTGTATTTTGGATTCTTTGTCTTGGAATCCTTGCCCCGGCTTTTATAGGTACCTCGGTTTTCTTTCACCAGGTCAGGATTGTTGAATCTAAGGGTTGGTCATCGAACGTATTTGCATTGTCGTTTTTGATTTTATCGGTAACGACAGTCTTGTTTACGCTCATCGCGGGGCAGCTCGTAGATCGATATCACGCGAGGCGAATTTTACCGGTGTTCCTGCTTCCTCTGGGAGTCGCCTGCTTGGTTTTAGGGTTGGGGCGAGATCCGTTGGCAATTCATGGTTTTATGTTTTTGCTGGCAATCTCTTACGGATTTTCGAGTGCGATATTTGGGACGATTTGGCCTGAAACCTACGGAACGGCGCACCTCGGGTCGATTCGAGCGGTGGCTGTCGCTGCCATGGTATTTGCTTCAGCCATTGGGCCGGGAATAACTGGCTGGTGTATCGATCGAGGTATAGGTTTTGATTTTCAGTTATTGGTGATGGCCGGTTACTGCTTATTTGCAGTAGTGGCGATGATCGCCGCAGTGAAAATTTTGGAGGGGCGTCAGCAGAGCGTTTCACTGAGAAACGATTAATTGTTTACTGATTATCAAGAGGGCGACTTCTGCCCGATTTGATAATTTTTGTAAGTCTCTTTTTCAGGCGAGAAGAGATTTCGGGGTGCTCGAGCGTTAGGTTGTTTGTTTCGCCAGGATCAGTTTTTAAATTGTAAAGCTGGTTTTGTGGGCCGCCCGGTTGGGGTTTGATACGATTGGGTTTAGAAAACCCGCCCGAGCCAAGCATGTCAATGTATTTCCAGTCACCGTCGCGGATGGTGAAACCCTTGCGACCTGCTGCGACGACTAAGTTGGGATGCACGGGCTGGTTTTCAGGTTGTTCCCCTCGTAGGACTGAGAGGAAACTAAAGCTGTCCGCGCCCGCTTTGCTGGGAAGCTTCTGTTGCGTTAAGTCAGCGAATGTCGCCAGGAGATCGGTAAAGCTGATGGTCTGGTGGGAAACGGTTCCCGGTGCAACCGTGCCGGGCCAACGCACCAAGAAAGGCATGCGATGTCCACACTCCCATGCATCTGCTTTCATTCCACGGAGTCCACCGGAGGAGTCATGCTGATAACGCTCAACGTCCTCTTCGTACCAGACCGGCCCATTGTCTGAGGTGAAGATCAATAGGGTATCGTCGGACATGTTGTTTTCCTGCAATGCTTTCAAAACAACACCGACGTTGGCATCCACCATGTTGGTGAAATCACCATACATTGACGCTTCACTTTTTCCAGTAAACTCCGGGCTCGGCAACCACGGCGTATGTGGAGCAGGGTAGGCAAGGTAAAGCATGAGTGGTGCATTTGATTTTCCAGTGCGTTGTTGCAGTGCATGATTTTCAATTACTGCAACGGCCTCTTTTGTAAAATCAGGAAGCACGTCTTTGAGTTCCAAATTGGGTGAGATCCCTCCCTCGCGCCAAAACGCGCCCTGGATGGGGGACCAGCCTTCTGACTGGTTAGCAGGAATGGTTCGGGTGGGGGCGGCAACTACTTTTCTGTCGCGAATGTAGTAATAAGGTGGGATGTCAGTCGATGCCCGAATTCCAAAAAAAGAGTCGAAGCCTACATCGACTGGCCCGCCTTTCATGGGTTGGTCGTAGCCTTGCTCATGGAATCCAAGATGCCACTTGCCAACCATCGCGGTTTCGTATCCTTTTTGGTTTAGTAAAGAGGCGATGGTCGTTTGTCCGGCTTTAATCGAAGGGACTTTACGCCATTGATTTGTATCAGCGCGAAAAGGATAGACCCCCGTCATTAGTCCATAACGGGAAAGGTGGCAGAGCGGTCCAGGAGCGTGGGCGTCGGTGAAGCGAAGCCCTTGCGCGGCCAGTGAATCGATATGAGGCGTTGGGATTTTAGAGTCGGCGTTGTAACAACCGGCGTCACCATATCCCATGTCGTCCACTAAAATGATGACGATGTTGGGTAGATCGGCATAAGTTGCAGTCGTTGTATTTACCAGAATAAAAAGTAATAGGCTGAGTAATTTAATTCGCATATTGAACCTGTGAGTTGTAACTCTTGCCCTCAGTAACCGTTTACGTTTCTATTTGACATGGTCACTATTTTGAGAGCTGATATTTCCCTTTAGCAAAAACCGTGTGGCAGCGATTGCAAGCGTCAAGCATCGTGCCGTAGTGTTTTTTAGCTTCCGAATAGTTGCCGGCTGATTTGTAAAGCGACTTGCCTGATTGGTAGACATCAGCAGAAATTGCTTTCCATTGCTTGTTTTTCGCTTCGTCTTCCGGCCCGCGGGCAGCGACTAATGCCGAGCTCTCTGCAAGTACAAGGGCGTGATTCTTGAAGGCTTTCCATGCCTTGCGATCTGCGGGCTCGGTTGCCAAAACTTGCTTGAGTCCTTTGTAGCTCGGCTCACAGATGTATTCCATGAAATGGTGCATGTTATCGACCGGTTCGAAGTCACCATCTGTCGCAGGCTGTTGGATTGGCTGGGAAGTGACTTGGTTTGGTGGTTGATTGGTATTGGCAGCGTTGCTGAAGAAAAACGCGCTGCTCAACGAGATGATAATCGCAAGTAACTCAACCGTCTTCATATTTTTATCCTGAAGCTTAAAAGTGGGTGATTGGTTTATGCCCCAATAAATCGCTGGAATTAAGTGGAAGAAATTCGACAGCACAGCGTCTTTCGATTGGCTAAACGAACTGTTCATTCAAAGTGTAACTGATTTTAATCAATCAGGAAAACCTACAGCTTTTTCAATTCCCAAACCGATTGCCTTTGATTCCCCTGTTGGAGGGAGCGTATTGAAATGTTGCAAGGTTATAACAGCGACGATACATAGGATCGGAATGGATATTAAAATCGGATATCGAGTTTGGGGTATTTCGTTGATTCAGTGGCTGAACCGTGGGCGGATTGGATGCAATGGAACCGCATTTTAACTAGACTTCAGTGCTTCCGATGGGTTGAGCTGTGAGTCAATTGTTGAAGCCAGTTAGTCGAGTTTGGGCGAAACTGGGCAAGAATTTTAAATTCATGCAGATCTCAGTGAATTGAATCCTAAATCAAGTTCAGCAAGATCGACTCGGATCGAAAAACCATGAGATGTTGATTTAGGCTGAAATTTACCCGGAGCAAATGGTGCGACAGATTTATTTGGATTACAACGCGACGACCCCGATTGCTCCCAGTGTGGTGGAGGTGATGAACCCTTTCTTATCGGGGCACTTTGGCAATCCATCTAGTGCCCACTCAATGGGACGGGCTGCGAAAGAGGCGATTGAGGACTCGCGGGTAAAAGTTGCGGGGTTGTTAGGCTGCGATCGAGATGAGATCGTCTTCACCGGGGGTGGCACCGAAAGCAATAATCTCGCAATTAAAGGAACGATGCTGCAATGGGCTCCCAAAGATGCTCATTTGGTGATTTCTGCGATCGAGCATCCAGCGGTGGTTGCGCCGGCAAAATTTTTGGAAAGACTCGGCTATGGCGTGACAATCGTCGGGTGTGATGCGCATGGTTTTGTGCACCCAAGTTCGATTGAGTCGGCTCTTCAACCAGAGACGAAATTGGTTAGTGTAATGCACGCCAATAATGAGATTGGAACGATCCAGCCTATTCGTCAAATTGCAGAGATTTGTCACGGCAGGGGAGTGCTGCTTCATACCGATGCGTCACAGAGCGTTGGAAAGATTCCAACCTATGTCGACCAGCTCGACGTCGACTTGTTAACCGTTGCTTGTCATAAGTTTTACGGTCCGAAAGGGGTCGGTGCTCTGTTTGTGCGCGAGGGAGTTTCACTTGAGCCGCTTCTCCACGGTGCGTCGCATGAACGCGGGATGAGAGGTGGAACAGAGAATACTCCTTACATCGTTGGTATGGG
>JAAEMV010000251.1 GCA_024225195.1 Planctomycetaceae bacterium
CAGGGCTTTTAAGCGAATGGGATCAGTTCCGATTTCTTCAAGGGGAATGATCCGCGCCGGATAGTCCGTTTCAGCTCCGTAACTTCCGTGGCACTCCGCGCAATTATTTTCAAAAACCGTCTGACCTTTCTTGGCCAGTGGCCGGTCGATTTCGAAAGGGTACTTGGGGGCTTTTAGGGATTCGATGTAGGCAAAGATCTTTTTGAACTCGTCTTCCCAACCGATCATCTTCTCTCCGCTATTCCTCTGGTCCATGACGAAAGGGATCAGCGCCCGGTGGCTTTTCTCCACGAACCCGTCAATGTACAAACGCTCGCGTTTTTTTACGTTCCACCATGGAGGTGCATCCATATCGTGATGAATCAGTACGGGCGGAAAGCGAAATGGACGCAAATTTAGGTCCTTATCACGGTAAGACATTAACGCGATGCCAAAGATGACGGCGTTGCTTGTACCGACCGTGGAACCCATAGGAACGATCATCGAGCCTCGCTCCATCGGGCCAAGCGGCAGGTCCAACCGCTTCTTGGTGCGACGAAGATCTGCGTAAAGAG
>JAAEMV010000252.1 GCA_024225195.1 Planctomycetaceae bacterium
GGATCCGTGTTCACATTAACCCGTTCCCACTCACTCCACCCAGAAACTCCATTATCAGCCCGGACCAACATCGGATCCAACTGGCGTCCAAAGTCCGTTTCGGCACCTTTGAAGAACAGGTTGTTGAAGTCAGCAGCCGGCAGTGTGTGAACCAAACCCTGCTGAAGGTCGACACCGTTTAGCTCCAATCGCCCAGAACGAACGTCGGTGTTACCGTCGTAAACCTGAAACTGAACTGGTAACGGCCCGCTATCGGTTTGTGTAAACATGGAATCCACAAGCACACGCTCGATGGTGTCAACCGAAATATCATTTACGTCCGCGTCGTAAACCGGCGGTGCATACGCGTTAATGATGGTTGACTCATCCGTACTGGCGGCACGACCGTCAAACAATCGCATCTCGACTTGTTCCGCACCAGCAACATTGGAAACGCGGTACTGAATATTATGCCGCTGATCCCAATCAAATGTGAGCCATGTCCCCGAAGGCTGAGCGACTCCGTTAAGGGTGAAGAAACCTCCTCCAGCCGCCGTATCCTTGATACTAAACGTCTCGATCGCATCGCCATCGCCATCCGACCAGGTAAACATTCCGGTCAGATTCAGGCCGACGTTTAATTTGGCTTCAACGTCAAACAAGTTTAACTCAGGTGCAAACAAGTTTGGTGCGGTACCGATATTAAACTCTGATGCGTCACTCCAAATCCCGTTTGAGTGGGCGAGTACAGAAATTTGCTCCGTCTGAGGACCGAACGAACCTCCCCGATAAAACAGTTGATCCAACTCGTCGGCTTGAATGTAAAAATACGTCGCGTCAGGCATCTGCTCGCCCTTGAACACGAAGTGACCGCCGTTGCTGTTGACCGACCGCGAATTGAACATCAACAAATCAACTTCGTCGCCGTCTGCGTCCTGGTAATTGAGGACAGTCTCCCCATCGCCTGTCAAAAGGCCGTTCGCCGAGTTCTTGGTCTGCCCAGTCGCCATATTCAAATAATGGCCCCGCTGAATTTCAACGTCCTCGCCGGATACCTCAGGATAAGTCACCGTGTTGATGTTAAATTTAGTGACATCACTAAACTGATAACCATCAAACACTTGCACGCCAACTTGCTCGAACTGGGGACCAGTCGAACCACCGACGTAAAACAGCTTATCGAAATTAGAAGCTAACACGGTGAACCAAGTTGCCGATGGCATTGCATTGCCATCGTACTCCCAGTAACCACCATCCGCATTGGTTCGAAAATCGACGAAATTTGCACTGAACAGAGTGTCGCCATCTGCATCGACTGCAGAGAATAGATCAGTAGCCGACCGCTTAGCGTCAACCAGGACTTCTTCCGGTTCACCAATAACGATTGGCTCCGTTGTGGTCGCCATGCTGAATTCAGTGGTCTCACTCCAGCTGTAACCATCCCAAACCATGACTCCGATCAGTTCAACATCACGGCCCTCATCTGCACCTCGATACCGCAACCTGGAGAAGTCACCCGCTTCGATGCTGAACCAAGTCGCTTGCGGCTTCGCAACACCGTCAAGGAAAAACTGACCACCACCAACATTGTTTCGACGATCGACAAACATCAATCGGGTGATTTGGTCATCGTCGCCA
>JAAEMV010000253.1 GCA_024225195.1 Planctomycetaceae bacterium
AAAACCTTAGGAGATTTTGATGATTTATCTTTGAGGTCAGGTCCATTGGATTCTGTGACGCCGACAATGATGAAGTAATCTTTTTGAATTTTGATATTTTTGCCAATTGGCTTTTTACCGTTGAACATTTTCTGGGCAACATCTTTGGAGATGACGGCAACGTTATTCATTTTGCTAACATCTTCTACGGTCAGAAATCGCCCCTCAGCTAGAGAGATATCTTCGATTTCTGCAAGGGAGTCGGCAGTTCCGACGACGGTTAAATCGAGGTCTGCCTCGCCGTAGGTAGCCCGTTGATTAAATGCACGGATTGGCACCGCAATACGAATGCCTGAAACAGTCGTCCGAATCGCATCCAAGTCTTTGCGGGTGATCCCGAAGCGTGCGGGCTGCAAACTGTTTCCGCCTGTTTGCTTCGGAGTCTGGCTGGAAACGACTAAATCAGTTTTAACTTTTTTTGATGACTTTTGGGGAACAAGATATTGGGAAACTGCTTTGGCGGGATTGTTATTTTCAACGCCAAAAAGGCATGCTTGAGGTGAGAACAAGGTTGTTACTAAAAGAGCTATGACTAAAACAATCCAGCGTCTGCGGTTTTGAGAAGGTGTGCCCATTTCATGTAATTTCAAGAGATTTTTAGAATGCGATCACAGAAGTTTTCCAACAATCTATGAACTAAGACGACTTAATGAAAGAGCTACCGATTAAAAACTGCTTTGCCGCTCGTATCAAATCTCATGAGCAGTAAAGTGCGATCAGAACTTGCGTGGAATCTAGGCGAGTTGTTTAGTTTTCACTCGGGTCTTTGCCGCCCACCCACGGTCCAGCAAGTTTCATATGGGCTGGATCTTCAAGTAAACTGCCAGAATCACCAGCATTCCATCCAGCGATGTGGTTAGGTTTGGCCCGTTCTCTTGATTTTTTCTCCCACTGAGTTGCCCAGGTTGAATCGGCCTCTTGGACCGAATGTGTTTCATCATCAAAGAAATAGGCTTTCCCTGTGCGATAGCTTTTCGCACCAAGAATGACGGTTGTGATTGCTGCGGCACCCAGTAGAGGGTCGTTGTTACACATCGCCGGATCCTCGGCGACCATTGCCTCGATCCAGTTCTTGAAATGCGTATAGGTTGAGTCTACCTTTTGGGTCGCAATGCGTTCCTGTTTTAATTTGCTGTTCCGTGTGACTTGAGGTCGTTCCGGGATGTAATCGAACCCATCAAAACTCTCACCGGTTCCAAATACAAAAGACCCGTGATGCCCTCGGATGGTTTGTTCAATGGGTGTGTTGGCACAGGCCATCGTCGCGGTCACCAGTCCCTGAACGCCTTCATTGAAATCGGCAACAACCGTTGCTACGTCTGGAACGGTTCGCCCGTCGTACTCGAGGAAAATTCCTCCGGCTCCGACAACTCTTCCCGGGAATCGAAGCCCGGTTGCCTTAAACATGGAGGTTGTCCGATGAACAAATAGATCGGTAAACATGCCCGATCCGTATTCCCAGAATCGACGCCACTGGCAATATTTTTCGCGATCAAAGGTCTCGAACTCTGCCAATCCTTCTTCAACGCCAAGCCATCGCTTCCAATCGATGTTATCGGGTGTCATTTCTTTTTCGAGTTTTTGAGATCGCCACTGTCCCTGTGCAGAGTTTCGGAAAAATTCAGTCTGGTATTGGAGAACCTTGCCAAGCTTGCCGGCTTCCAGCATTTCATTGACTTGAGCCCAAAGTGGCAGGCTCGTCGATTGAACGCCTACCTGCATCACTTTTCCAGATTTTTGCCAGGTCTTCATAACATCGACCGCTTCTTCGACGGTCTTGGTCATCGGTTTTTCACAGTAAACGTGCAGCCCTTTTTCGAGTGAGTCGATGGCTTGTTTAGCGTGCCAGTGATCTGGAGTGCCGATGCAGACAGCGTCTAAGTTTGATTTCTCAATCATCTCCAAGTAGTCAATGAACTGAACCGGCTTTTGACCTGTTTCTTGTTCGATATAATTCGCAGCTCTTTCACGATGCTTGTTGTAGACATCGCAAACCGCCACCAATTCAATCGGTTGACCCTCGCCCTGTAGTTTGCACAAAGTTCTGACATGAGCTCGGAACCCCCGTCCACCTGGTCCGACGAATCCGATTCGAATTTTTGCATTCGCCAAAGAGGAAGATTCTGCCGAAGCTACCGACGGGAAGGCCGCCATGGAGGCGACTGCGGTTGCGGATTGTTTGATAAAGTCACGTCGGTTCTTATTTGATTCGGACATCAGTTTTCTTTTTGGTGAGTATGAAAATAAATCGAGGAAGTCGATAAAGTTGCAGGTTGTGTAAAGAGATTATTTTGGCGTTGCCGCATTCGACTCGGCAGACTCCGGCGGGGAGCTAATTTTTAAATTACGGTACCAGACTTCGGCACCGTGATCAGTGAGCATGATTCGACCTTTTGCGTTGCGGCCAAAATCTGGCACATCATTAAACTTGCTTTGAGCGACTCGCTTTTCCCATTCAGCGTTTCCAATGGTTGCCGACGCAATCAATTGTCCGTTTAGCCAATGTTCAATGCGATTTCCCTGAGTAACGATTCGGCTTTTATTGAATTGGCCAGCGGGATTGATTGTTCGGCCGGGGCTAGGTTCGAAAAGAGCGTAGATGGAACCGGTGTCTTTTTTACTTGGAGGTTGTTTTTTTTTCTTAGAATCAAAGATTTGATATTCGTAGCCCAGCATTTTGCGACCATATTTTTGAACGCGGTATTTGACACCGCTATTACCGCCTTTGGCAATTTTCCATTCAAAAGAGAAATCAAAATCACCGTATTGCTCCCGCGTAACGATGTTGCCAATTCGCTTTTTTCCTCCCTTGCGATGAATGGTTCCGTTGTTCACTTCCCAGCCAGAAGGGACTGGTTTGCCATTTTCAAGGCTCCAGTTGTCGAGCGATTTCCCATCAAAAATATTTGAAACTGATTGAATTGGTTCCTGTCGAACTTCTTTTGTCAGGAGTGGTGGTTCAACGTGATCACAAAACAGGTGGATTGTTGGGGTTCCGGCAGCTGAAACAAAACAAAAAGTGAGGAAAAGGCGAATCATATTTGCGACTTGGTGTTTGGTCATGGTTGGTTTTGCCAGATCATCGAGGTAACTAGAAAATGTGTCTTCGTTAATTTAATGTTTCATTGCGCACCTCAAGGGAAGTTTGCATTCTAGTTTTCAAAACTATCAGGAATGCCATTCTCATCTTTATCTTCTAGCAGGGCTTGGATCTCCTGTGGCATCTCCTCGATTGAGTTATACGTTTTGCCATTATATTCGTAATTCGTTTTGGTCACCCTGTTTTTAAGTTCAGGGGATCCTGATCGTAAATGCTCAAATGCGGTGCGAGCTTCTTCTGGCATGTCATCTAAACTGGCATACTTTTTTCCATTGAACACGTAAGATTCAGAAGTGGAGTAGGAACGGAAGAATTTGGTGATTGTATTTCTAATTCCCATGGTGTTTTTCTGCTCTGCAAAAATAAAGTTGATTCAAGGAAACCCATTTAGAGAAGTGCATCTAAGATATCACACAGCTTCAACTTACCAATGAAAAAATATTAGGTTCAGTTGTCACGCATTTTCCATGCGATTGGATGTCGAACACGAAAGATGATGGTTTTTACCGTTGCCGAGGATGCCCAGCGGCCATTCTTGAGCAGGTTGAGATTGTCCTCGGGGGCAGGGCAGGTGGGCTCGCCAGCGTTTTTAATCGAGTCAGATTCGTAAATTTATGATTCGTAGTAACTTGTTTTATTTGCAAAATTAATTTTGGGGGACCTGGGATCCTGCCCGGATACTGACATTGCTAATGCTGCCGGGCTGCCCGTCGGGAAAGGAAATGTAAACGACATTGCGTGTTTTCAGGTCGGTCGGATCAAGGGGGATGATTTTGCAAGATTTATAGGCCTTGTCCGTCAGCCGGTCAGCGCATTTCTCTAATGGCACCTCGTACGTTTTTCCATTGACCATGACGGAGATTTCTTTGTCGAACTCGGGTGCGCGATTCACACCAATGCGTAAGTTGGCATATTTAAGTTTGTCGACGTTGGGAACTTCAACCGTGAAAGCCCGCTGCCTTCCTTTGTCCAGCGTTACGTCAAGGCGATTGGCGTAACAGGGGATTTCGTTGATTCTTTGACGCGGCTCTATTGCTTTTGCGTAGGTTGATTTGATGAGGATGGTCTCTCGCCCTTTAAATCGAAAGTCGTAGGACGCATTTTGATTGAGGTTGTTTTCAGCTGTTTTGCCTCCGACGGGGCGTTTCGCTTCAGCTAGATAAGGAGTGAAGTCCGCATTGCGTCCAAGGCGACGGACTTGCATTTCAATTGGACGTGGCAGATTGATTGAAACAAATTTTTTAGCGTTAGATAGATTGTTAAGAATAACGAATGCGGTATCTCCGTCGACAAATGCGCGTGTTTGAATGTCGGGGTCGGGGCAAGACGAAGTAATTCGGTTTCCACGCAAATCGCGGAACAGGCGATAAAACAAAATCTTTTTGCCAGGTAGCCAATCGGTTTTGTCTGTGAAGTTTCGTGGAGTGTAAAGCGTGGCGTAGTACTTGGGATCCCAGTTCATACTCTCCAGCAGAATAAACGGGACTGCCTTTAAGACGGTGTGCGGGTGATCCATAAAGACCAGAGTGTTTGCGATCGCGCTGCTGACCATGTTGAAGTCGTCGATCGACCGTTTTTTCATTTCCCATTCGAATCCGGTTTCTTTGAATTGGGCATCAACCGCAAGTTGTTGAACTAATTCGTTAGCTCCGTAACCACCGTGTTCGCTAACGACGATGTCAACTTCTTTGCCATAACTGTTGACCGTGTAGTTTTGGATTTGATCCAGCAGTGATTCCAGTGGGAGGCCGCTTTGAATCACTCCGCCAAAGTTTCCATCTTTTTCACGGAGGAAGTCGTAGATATGAAATGAGTAGAAGTCCAACTTACACTGCGTGTTGTCGATAAATGGCCTGAGGTTTTTCTCCCAGATCGGAACGGCCAGGCAGGGCCCGCCAACCAGCACTCCAGGAACGTCTCGGTGGACCGTCTTCATGGTTGCCAGATGCCAGTTGGCTAAATGTTTACTTTGCAAATAGGACCAGTGCGGTTCGTTGATTGGTTCATAGTATTTCGGTCGGTCGAAGTCGGTAAAGCGATGGCTGAGCGCGAGTGCTGATAGTTCAGCTGCAGCTTCAATATTCTTTGGGAGTCGCTGAGCGTATTTGTCTTTGCGGGCGGCCTCCGTTTGGTAGATGCCCATGAATTCGGGAAATGCGTTTCGAAAGCCATGTGCGGCAATGTCCAAACGGTTGTTCATGTCGCGCTTAAAGTCAGCGCTTGACGATTTGGATTTTACCTTTTTGATTAGAAACGCTTTGTCGACAAATTCAGGTCGGGTTGGATCTTGCCGAATAGCCTTTTGATATTCATCCAGCCCGTTGACTACTTGCAGCGTGCGCCCAAACGTGATTCCGTTGTTTTCAATTAGCCATTGGTAGCGAGCCGGTTTTAGGCAGCGTTTTTTAAATTCGGTGCCCGGATCACAAATGCCAAAGTAGGCCTCGCGGTTAAGTCGGCTCGTTCCTTGGATACTGCGAATTGAAAACGGATCAATCGAGATCTTGACTTGCGATTGAGCGCGAATGGATTGGTTGGTTGAATTCTGGCCATTTGCCGAATGTTCCAGTAAACAACTCGCTAACGCGATTGCAAAAATAAATTTAAGATTATTCATGGTTGGTGGTGGTAAGTTGCATCGGGTTCGAAGACGAATCAAAAGATAGCGAATGCCAATTTAGCGAATGCATAGGCTGGCGTGAACTAACGGAGTATCCATTTGAGCCTAGAGAGAGGATTGGGTGTGAGGAATTTTTATGACCATTTAATATGAACCGAATGACGAGCTTCCTTATCAGTTTCTGTTCAAATAAGTTGAAATGAGTAACTTTGATTGAGAGGGGATTTCGAATCAAATTTCTTTATTACAACGAATATAGACGGAAATTATTTCGAGTTTTCTTTGATGAAATTGTCCACGAAATCGCCGCGGTTTGGTTTTATTAGAAAGATGTGCAACCTGTCTTGCTGTGGACGATATGATTTATTGAAAAAACAAACAGGAAAAGTGATGAAAAAAATTGACACACTTATTTGCATGGCGACCGCGTTGCTGGCGATCACGGGCGTCCTTTCAGCAGATGACAATGGTAATCCTGCGAGTCAAAGCAAAAGTAAAAACTTACGAGGCTCGTACTATGTCAATGGTGAAATTCACGTCGGCACGTATGGGCAACCAGAAGGTAAGCCGCTGACCACGGGTCACAACGATTTCAAACCATCCTGGTCAAAGACGGGTGACATGCTGGTCTTTTTCCGCAGGGTAAAAAACGATCCCGATGTGTCGAAATGGAAAACCGCCATCCACATCATTAATGCAGATGGAACCGGGCTGCATCAATTAACCGACGGCACGCACACGGACTTCAATCAAACCTGGACGCGTGACGGTAGTAATACGCCGATCTGGAATCGAAAGAATCCGAAGACGGGCGGCTATGTGGTGATGGCCAGCAAGATTGGTGCAAAACCTGGTGAGGAAATCCCTCTCACCGATAAAGGGCATTCTACTTGGGCTTTCACCTGTCTTACCGACGGTCGAATCCTTGTGCGATCGAATCCGCCCAAACAGGGCATGGGGTACTATCTGATGACGCCTGGGAAGAACGCCGATCCGACGTTCGAACGCATCGAGTGTGACTTGGCAAAAACGGGAGTGCTTGCCCGGGTCAGTCTCTCACCAACAGAAACGAGAGTCTGCTTCGAGTTTCAACGTGGGTTCAAACGACGAGTTCCTGGACGCACGCTTTACGTCGCGGATTTCGATGTCAAGAGCCGCAAGATCACCAATGCCAAGCCGCTGGCGAACGAGGAAGAAAAACAGATCTGGTTTGCGTACCCTCGTTGGTCGAAAGACGAATCGTCGATCGTTTATCACGCTGGCGGCAAACTCTATCTTTACAAACCTGAAGACGGCTCGACGCATAAGGTCTCGACGGACGACAAGGCAGACTATCGGTACCCTCATTTTGAAGACGCACCAAAGTGATCGCAAACTATCAAAATAACAGGCAGTTCGATGAACAGATTTATTTTATTCCTAATCGCATTTTTACTAAGCCCTTGCATGCTATTGGCTCAGGGCGAAACCAAACAAGGTTCCACGGACTCCGCATTTACCAAGGCCGACAAAAATGGTGATGGAAGGCTTGGACCCGACGAAGTCAAAAACGAAGCGCTGTTCAATCGCATGGACGCTGATTCCGACGGCTTTGTAACTCAAAACGAAGCCCAGGCGTTGGCCAAACGACGCCGGGCGCGCGAAAACGAAGCAGCAGCCAAGGAAGTATCTAACGAACCGGTCTTTCCAGCCAACCCAGAGGGCGAAGCTGCAAAACGCAAGCTCCTTTCGACGATCCCCGCCGTAACCACCGGTGACAAACGACCGCCAAATATCGTGTTGTTGTTTTCGGACGACCTTGGCTACGGAGACATTTCGTTGTACGGATCCAAAAAAATTCCCACACCGAACATTGACGCACTTGGTAAACAGGGCGTTCGTTTTTCCAACGCCTATGTGACTGCAGCGTCTTGCAGTCCATCCCGCGCCGGGCTGATGTCGGGCCGATACCAGCAACGATTTGGTTTTGAATTCAATACTGCCGGTGGCGCAATCACGCACCGTTTACATCGCGGGCTCGATCCATCGGTCGTCACGATGACAGATGTTCTGAAACAGGCCGGTTATGTCACAGGAATGTTTGGCAAATGGCATTTGGGTACTCAGCCTCAGTTTCACCCACAGGCTCGGGGCTTCGATGAGTTCTACGGATTCTTGGCCGGTGCCCATTCATTTTTCCCCGCCAAAGCGAGCCAACCGTTTCACACCACAATCATGCGGGACAAATCGCCGCTGATCGAATCCGATTACCTGACCGATGCGATTGCCAGGGAAACGGTTAAGTTTATCGGCGCGAATCAAGATAAGCCATTTTTTGCTTACGTCCCGTTTAACGCGGTTCATACGCCGATCGAAGCGACAAAAAAATACCAGGACCGGTTTCCAAATGAATTAGACCCAACCAAACGCGACTATTACGCGATGACCAGTGCCCTCGATGATGCCGTCGGCGCGATTGTTGACGCGATCGGCAAACACGGACTTTCAGAAATCACGCTTGTCATTTTCGTCAATGATAACGGCGGACCGATCTATACCGGCGTGCAGAGCAATGGTCCGCTAAAACTGGGAAAACTGTTCCTGTTTGAAGGCGGAATACGAGTGCCGATGATTGTCAAAATGCCAGGCAAGTTTCAAGCGGACACCGTGTACGATCATCCAACAACC
>JAAEMV010000254.1 GCA_024225195.1 Planctomycetaceae bacterium
AAGTGAAAGCGCCTTTGCCAGTAGCGGCTCATGGTTCGCCGTTTGGTCCGCGGCTGCATGGTCTGGCGCTTTATCTGAAGACATTTCAGGCGATTTCATTTGCACGCCTTGAAGGCGTGTTGAGCGATTTGTTCGGCGTTAAAATCAGCCAGGGTGCGCTCAACAATATGCTGAAACGCTCGCATGCTTCGTTTACAATCAAGCAGCTATCATCAAGGACCTGCGCCGTGCTGACATGGTGGCCAGTGATGAAACCGGCATCCGCATTGAGGGCCTCAACGGCTATCATTGGGTATAAACACCCAAAGGGTGGGTCAATTTTAAATGCAAAACCTGGGTCAGTTTTAAATGCTCATTGACAATCAGGAAGCCTTGCAAATCACGGATGATGGCGCGCAACCATTTTTGCGCCACCGAATAAAGATGCATTGGCTTCATGAGGAAGCGTTGTCTGGAATGGTAACTGAAGCTCAATCAAAACACCTGATTTCTAAGTTGGAGTCTG
This sequence comes from Planctomycetaceae bacterium, assembly GCA_024225195.1. Lineage (GTDB taxonomy): Bacteria > Planctomycetota > Planctomycetia > Pirellulales > Pirellulaceae > Mariniblastus. Next base: position 506 of record JAAEMV010000254.1, read on the forward strand.
TTTCAGAAATAGGTGCCGGAGCGAAGGAAGACAATGACTATTGGAATTATATGAAAGAGGAAGTTTTGCTCAACAGCGCGAAGTCGGGTGAACTACACGTCCTGCAAAGCATCAGGGTTTGCATCTTCGATAGATTCTAGGGCTTTGTTTAAGGCTGTTCCTACGTTCTCTTTAACGTGTTTCAACGCAGGTCGCTGGGCAATTTTGGTTTCGCCATCCTCGACTACCTCATCCACCCAACCTTGGCTCCACCGAGCCCGTTTGGGTACGAAGAAATACTTGCCAGAATAATTGTCTGGATCGTTCAGCTCTACAACAATATCAGCTTCGCTCATTCCTTGTGTCTTGAGATTGACTCTAAGCTCTTCTTGACGTTGGTCGAACAGATCGCTGGCTCGCTTCAGAAACAGCATGCCAAAAATGTACTCTTTGTACTCACTCGCATCCATGCTGCCACGAAGGTCGTCGCAAGCCGTCATAAGGAGGCTTTCCAGCCGTGCGAGTGTGAGTTTGAGCTTCATTAAGTGTTTCTTTCGGTGTTAATGGTTCAATTTGATAGCAGCAACATGGTATTTCAAACTCTCGAATCGTCCCAATTGCGATAGACTTTTAGCTAGTAAATCTAAGTCGGAAGAATAACAAATACAGTTTCTGCGTGCAATTTATATATATAAATCATGAGAATAAGCATCTATATCCCAAGGTTAGCACACTACACGACTCTCACAAATTTGATTCCGGTTTTTCGTTTTGGCCACAGATTTTGCCATATCTCCGCCGCCTTGTTCGGGTCATGAAATATCCAG
>JAAEMV010000255.1 GCA_024225195.1 Planctomycetaceae bacterium
AAATCTAATGGCTGTATTGTTTGCGTAAATCTGATCGGCATGAACACTGAAATAAAAACTTCATCCCTGTGGAAACTGCCGCAAATATTCGTAAACCGCCATCGTAGTTGCTGTAACGACATTGTAGCTGTAAGGCATGCCATAAACGGGAATCTCGATCACATCGTCCACCAATGCCAGTTCTTCCGCATTCATGCCATGACGCTCGTGCCCAATTACCAGAGCCGTGCGGTGGTGGTACTTATACTCATAAATTAGTTGCGAACGATCTGTCTGCTCGAGCCCAACGATGCGGTACCCCTCATTTCTCAATGTCTTGAGGACAGGCACCAACGTGCGGCGCCTCTCAATAACAACGTGCCCCATTCCATCTCGCGCGATAGTTGGATCAATTTTAGCCGTGCCACAAGCAATAATTTTTTCTACCGCTGCGCAACCTGCAAGCCGAACAATTCTGGAAAGATTGACCTTACTTTTGAAACTTGGACAAGCAAGAACTAATTCCCGCGGACGTGATAAGTTGGTCAGCGGCTTGTGGCGGAGATGCTCTGGTGGTTGTTCTTCAGTCATGACATCCGCTACTTTACTTTAAATTCTCTGACCTCAGGCGACGTGTCGTAATTACCCGCCCGATCGAGCGATTTAGCAGTGACTCGGTAGGATCCCGCCCTCGCTTTTAATTCTACATGCCAACGCTCTTGCACCACTCGCTTAAAAAATGTTGCCTTGTCTTTCGTCCAACTCGTACCATTCCAGTATTGATTTAAACCCATGTCTTTTAACTCTAATTCAACGCCACGCATCTCCGCATTGTCACCACAAACCCCGAAAACAATAAACGGTGATTTCACCTCTGCTCCGTTTTGAGGGACACGAATTTCGGTCGTGGGTTCAATTGCGTCCACACTGTACTGTCCTATCACGGGCTGAGAAAATATGCCTTCTGCGTTTTGAGAACGCGCCACAACCTTGATACTGCCGTTGTTTTCAATTTCTGAAAAATCGACCCAAGCTTGCCAATTGGAAATCAAGCCTCGAGGGTTCGCCAGTTCAGCTTCTGTCCAAACTTGACTGGGTGACCACTTCCCTTTCGCCCAGTAACGATCTCGGGCTTGATCCTGGACTGAAACCTCGACCTTCACAATTGAATCATCATCCTCAGCCACTCCGGTTATGGAAGTGTTTCTTGAAATCAATTCTGGGCAATCCAAAGTCACCACTGGCAATTTACTTCCACGTTTCAACGCCCGTAACCGATTTTCAAATTCTATCACCTGCTCTTTAGAAAGATCGGAGAACCGGTTGTTTAACTGGTAGGGATCCAGAGCAAGATCGTAGTATTCACGCTCGCCATTACTCCATTGAGTGAAGATTTCGTGCGGCATTCGCAGTGAGGCGTAACTTGCTGGAATGAGGCTGCCAAGCTGACTTTTTGCCTCCCAGTTTTGAATCAGTAAGTTGCTGCGAAATAGTCCATCCGGGCTCTCCGGAGGATTAGAAAAAAGCGAACTCCAAGACTTACCATCGAGTTCGATGGATGCGCTGCCACCCGCGATCTCCAAAAAAGTGGGAACCAGATCTATGTGCGCTAACAAGTGATCCGCAACACCAGAGACAACGCCGGGGCCCACCACAAACATGGGTACAACTGTGTTGCGGTGATAGGGCACTTTCTTCGCAATCATACGGTTGTGGCCGAGCTGGTAACCATGGTCACTCGTAAAAAATATGAATGTGTTTTGAGCGAGTTGTGTTTTCTCAAGCACTTGCCGAATCCGGCCTACCATATCGTCCACCGATTTCGTTGCCAGCACTCGCAACCGAAACTCTTCGTGCATCGACTTCACACTCTCGGCGCTCAACGTCGGCGCTCGCAGGTGCGGTGGTTTGTCAGAAACATCCGCCTCGTTGAAATCAGGCGTCTCTTGTAGACGAATTTCTTTTCCTAACTCACGGTAATCCCGCTGCACCATCTGGGTCTTGCCCGCTGGTTTATGAGGAGCAAGCGGTGCGATGTACAAGAAAAACGGTTGAACAATCCCTGATTCACCGTTGCGTCTGTGCTGTTCCTCGATCATCCCAACTGCTTCATCTGTCTCCACTACCGTACGGTAATCAGTGGGGGCCGTCGCGCGCCGCCTTTCAGCTTTTGGGAATCGAGTTGCATACCTTGAGGTGGCGTAGTAGTTTCCGCCAAAGCAAATATGCAAATCGTCCCAACCCGGAACGTCGATTGGATTCATGCGGCCATGAAGATACTTCCCAATCATCATCGTGCGATAACCAGCCCTCTGCATCCATACCCCAAGATGCTCTTGCTCGTACCCCAACTGCTTAAACTTTTGGTAGGCTCCCGTATAACCATTATTCATCGGGCCCGAAGCGACGTTCGTCTTGATGCCCGTTCGATGAGCGTGCTGCCCTCGCAAAAGGCACGTCCGAGACGGTCCGCACAACGGCGTGACCACATGGCAGTTGGTGAACCGCAAACCATCGCTTGCCAATTGACGAATGTTTGGCAAATAACCCGCTAGAATATCTTCGGCGAATAAGTCGACATCCGCATCATCGAGATTGATCAGAATTATGTTCGGCCGCGGCACGGATCTCTCAGCCTCAGCATCTACCTGTTGCTTCCGGCGACTGGACTTAGAGAGATCCAAAGGCAGGCTCGATTGAGCCTCGCACAACTGCGAAAGAAAGACCAACCAGCAAACCGCCAAGCAGATCCGAGGAATTTTGGCTGACTCAAACAATGTCTACCTCGAATCACATCAACCTGGCAGTTACTTGAATCGGGGAACCACGTAAGAGACTCCGCAGTTCCACCCTGCAATACAATCAGGTAAATTAAAATGGAATGTCGTTTTCATCATACGATTGTGAAAACGCATCATTGGCGGATGCAACCTCTGACTGATCACTGCCACCGCCGCCGCCCGAAAGAACTTTAAAACTGAGAGCTTCGGCACTTAGAAAGTATTTGACTTCGCTGTTGGGATCTCGCTGCCACTTACGGCCAGAAAGCTTGTAACTTACTTCGACGTTATCACCAACATTGAGACCGTCTGCAGTTGAGCAATTGTCTTTAATAAACTCAAGCGGAATCAAATTAGCAAAACGTCCATCATTCTGCTCAAGCACAATCAGTCTTTTCTGAAAGCCGTTCGAACCGTAGGTCTTGGTTTCTTCAACGACACTGACCACGCCTTGTACTTTTACTTCACTCATTTTATCTACTTTTATTCTACGCTTTGAAAGAAAACAACACCGCCTCGACGGCGTCTCTTATTCACTATGATAACTGTTTTTACTAAAACGAAAACCGATGTGGCTACGAAATCCCTTTCGGTCTTACGACGATTTCAGCATCGGAGTTCTCATTAAAATTAAACAAAAGACGCCCCAGGACTCTGTAAAGTCGCAAAATCTACGAACCTTAGAGCGAAACGATCCTGCCAATATCTAGAAAAATAACAAACAGCATTAATCCAAGAATCATAAACAGTCCACCGTAAGTCAAAACCACCTGAACTCGTTCACTTACAGGCCGGCGGAAAATCCCCTCATACGCGAGGAACAACATGTGGCCACCATCGAGAATTGGAATGGGAAGGAAGTTAACAACTGCCAGGTTGGCACTCAGGAACGTCAAAAACAATAAAAGTCGTGAGGTACTTCGTGACGCTTCGGATGTCGCTGCCATCGCAATCGTTCCGGGACCACCAAGGTTCGTCGGTGAAATTTTACCGTTGATCAGCTTAGCGAGTGTTTTCACTACTCTCATCGCATCTTCGCGAACTTGTTTCACTCCGTAACTTAATGCCGACGCCCAAGTTTCAGATTTATAGCTCCGCTGCATCAAGGTCAGCGAGATACCTCGTTTACCTTGAAAGAATACATCCGAGGCCACGGTTTCAACCGAAATTGTCAACGGAAATTGATCCGAATCAGCTCGCCTGATCTTGAATTTGACCTGAGAGCCGGCTTCCATCATTTGCATCAAATCAGAAACCTCGGCCCAGCTTGTGGTATCTTCCACAAAATTAACAACCGGTTTTTTCTTTAGACTCGCATAAGCCTCGTCGGCCGCCTGCTCCTCACTGAGAACGTATTCAGCAGAAACCAACTCATCACCAACCTGCAAACCGGCGGCAGCAGCGGGCCCATCTTCGTCCACCGATTCGATGGTAAGGGTCATTGGAATTGCCACACCCAGCGAATCAACCGCCAAAGGCTGATCAGGCCCCAGGTCTGGCGTCAGCTTTGGCATCACAGGAGTGATCATCACATCCTCTTCCGAACCATCGACGCGGCGGAGGGTTAAATTAACTGATTTCCCTGCATTAATGGCCAAGATCATTCGCTGATCCAACGTGATTAAGTCACCCCGAGGCTGGCCGTCGACTCGAATAATTTCATCGCCAACAACTATCCCCGCTTTTTCCGCCGGCGAACCAATTTTAATTGCCTTGATCGGCATCCACTCCACGCTGAAGCCGAACTGGCGCATTGGGTTTCGGGGAATATTAGTCGTAATCGTTTCTTTTTGAGAGCCATCTCCTTTTGAATCCCGCTCGATTACAAATGTGGCAACCTGGTCTGCATTGCGTGCCAGTGCCTGTCGAAGTTCAATGTCGTCACCAATCGGCGTTCCATTGACTTCGATAATTCGATCCCCCGCCTTTAACGGAGGATCTGCCAACGCTGCGGCGTTACCTTTCAAGGCTCCCATTTCACCAATGACCGGCGTCAGACGGCGGGAAACTCCAATCAATGGCAAGTCCTGCGCCTGACGAATGAATCCTTTTTGCGGCACCAAAGACGCGGTGGTCACGGTATCCTCACCGTATCGCTTAAACTTGATTTCGAGCGGATGCTCGGGATCATCCCCGTTGAAAACCACTTCCTGAGCCATATCCATGTAGGTGAAATAACCTTGCACAGGTTTGCCGCCGATCATTTCGACTTCTGCGCCCGTAAGATCATTTTGCCAGGCGGGGCCTCCACCAATCACATTCCCAATAACCGCCGGCTCATAATCCACACCGGACTTAAATGCCCAAGCCGCAAAAAATACTGCAAACACCAAATTAAAAATCACGCCTGCGGAAATGATTAGCATCCGCTGGATAACGGTCTTTGCAAGGAAACTTCGCGGATCAAGCTTTGAACGATCAATCAAACCAGAAGCCAAAATAGCAGATTCCCCCGATTCACCCTCTCGAATCGATCCTTTGACTTGCTCCTCTAAATTCCCGGGGTTATCGTCCTGCCCAAGCATTTTGACGTAACCTCCCAGAGGAATTGATCCAATTCCGTACTCGGTCTCACCCCATTTCCATGAGACTAATTTCCCGGGAATGATTGTTTGTCCGAACAGCCGAATTGGCACATCGAAACCAACATAGAATTTATCGCATTTCACTCCGCAAGCTTTCGCAAGTAAAAAATGCCCAAGCTCGTGAACAAAAATCACCGCTCCTAGTCCAATGAGAACTTGAAAGATTGCCCACCAATTGGAAGGTTGCAGCCAAAAACTTTTAGCCGCCAGTAACACTACGCATTCATCCACTTGGAAATCTCCTGCCTTGCCCATTGGTCTGCTGCAATTAATTGCGGCATTGTTGGGAAAGGTTCAAAATTATGTTGGTCTAAAATATTGCGACAAACTGTCGAGATATCGGTAAATTTAATTTTATGATTCAAAAACGCTGCAACCGCTTCTTCGTTAACCGCATTTAAAACGGCCCCGGTCGAACCTCCAAATTTCGCCACTTCAAAACCAAGTTCCAACGCGGGAAACTTGGTTGTATCAGGAGGATAAAAATCAAGACTCATCGCCTGTCCCAAATCTAACTTAGGACAGGGGCCCGCCACCCGATCAGGATACGTAAATGCATATTGAATCGGCAACATCATATCCGGTGGACTCATTTGTGCGATGGTCGAACCATCTACAAATTCTACCAGCGAATGCACAATAGATTGAGGGTGGATTACGACTTCAATTTGAGAAGCTGGCACTCCAAACAACCACTTGGCCTCGATCACCTCGAGCGACTTGTTCATCATCGTCGCAGAATCGATTGAAATTTTCTGTCCCATATCCCACGTTGGATGGGCTAAAGCCTGTTCAACGGTGACCGATTCCATGAGATTTGCATCCAAATCCCGAAATGGCCCGCCGCTGGCAGTCAAGACAATGCGATTCACTTCATCGGGGCTTCCTGCCTTTAAAGCCTGAAACACAGCACTGTGCTCGCTGTCAACCGGCAGGATCGTTGCTCCACTTCGGCTGGCAGAGTCGGTCATTAAATGACCGGCAACAACTAACGCCTCTTTGTTGGCCAACGCGACCGTCTTTCCCGCTTCAACCGCTGCCCAAGCACTTGGCAAGCCAGCGACACCGACGATCGCCGCTAATACAATGTCGACCTCCTCGAGACTGGCAATAAAATCGAGCTGTCCCTCACCTACCAAAACTTCCGTTTCCCCTAAATCAGGGAACGTAAAATTCTCAGCCATCAATTCATCAGCGGCCACGAGATAACGAGGCTTAAATTCTATCGCTTGCTCCACCAACTTAGCCAAATTGCTACGCCCCGAGATCGCTAAAACATTGAGCCCTTCAACGTGGCGCACCACCTCGAGCGCGCTTTGCCCGATGCTGCCAGTCGAACCGAGGATCGTAATATTTTTATTGCGGGTCATGGTGGAAGATACCGAGATCGATAGTCCGCTTTAAATAACAAAATTGAAAAATTTCATAACTGGCAATTTTCTCCAGAAACGAAATCAGAGCGAACCTGAACTACACTTTACACGTAATTGTCGTTGGTTAATCACAAGCAAATGTCGCAGTTGCTAAGTTAACTTGTCGCAGAACCGCGCTACTCTCATGAAAGAGAACAGCGACCTACCCGCTCCGTAACTACATCCCGAAGCAGGGCGAAACCAATCAGGCGGTGGATCGAAAACAAATATACAGAAAAACTCGGAATTTTACTCGTCGGTTCATTTTAAAAGGCTCGTAAAAACACCACAAGGCGAACCGCATCAACGGTAGAACCGTTACGCGTTTCCCGATATTATACGGTTAAAGAGGACGCTTATGAGGATGCTCGGGCAATCGATTTTCTTTTCTCTTGTTTGGCAGGTACGATAACACCGCGTTCTGCCAATCTTCGTTTAAGGTTCATCCACCGGTCAAAGTCAATTTTTGACCTGATTTGCCGCGAATAATCGACTGAAGCCCTTACACACGAACTTATCTCAGGCAATTTGATGGACGAAAATTCAAAACGAACCAACGAGCCAAAAAGCAACTCTACGGTCTTGTTCGCGTTGATTGTGGTCGCGGCACTCGCTGTTTCACTCTTCCTGATTCTGAATCAACAGAAAAAGACGCTTGATTTCAGTGACTTTAAAAAGTTACTTGAAATCACTACTTACGACGATTCTCACGAAAAACTTGTCACCGGACTCACCGATGACGGAATCCTGACGATCCAGGAATCTGGCACCAACGGCCGACAATTGGAATACAAAGAGCCCAATAAAATGGTCATCGGTACGACCACGATTCGAGGCTATCTCAAGTTCCGAGTCGTTCCTGGAACGAATTCCAAAGATGCAGGTGAAGGAAAATTCGAAGTTCGAGAATTCACCTGTAACAAAGACGCCTCTGAATCAACCAACGCCGATTTGCAGGAATTGCTTACGAAGAGTAACGCTAATTGGAATTTTGCAAATGGCCCAAGCGCATGGGATCGCTACGGTTTCTTCTTTATCACAATGGCACTGATCATTGGCTTGTTTTATTTCATGCTTCGACGCCTCGGTGGAGCAGGGGGCCCAATGCAGTTCGGTCGCAGCCGCGGCCGCTTGATGGCCGAAGACGACCTCGGAGTCATGTTTAGCGACGTTGCCGGGATTGACGAAGCCGTAGAAGAGGT
>JAAEMV010000256.1 GCA_024225195.1 Planctomycetaceae bacterium
TTCAAGTAAAATATTGTGCGGCGGTACAGTGAGTAGTCCAGTCTCCATAAACCCTGACGGCCTAGGTAGAAATACAAAAAGTCGCTTAATTCGTTTCCCGAAGCAAACTACGGTTTCTCTTCCGCGGATTTGCTATAACTCAGGTACCTCAAAGTAGATTATTCACCAAGGGCTGATGATTTCATTAGTGCTTGGCACCATCGCTTAAGAGCTATCAAGGGTGTGCCAATACCAGACTTAAATCGGCCAATCCGATCCGATTGATCTTAAAACGACTGTTGCCCCGTAGTAATGTCGATTACACCTGTTATCAAAATGCAAACGCAGATGTCTCCGCAAGTAATTAAAAGGAATTTCGAATGAAAAACACCATACTGCTTTCCCTATCACTTGTGGTACTCACGGGTTGGTTGGCGATCCCAAAAGCGACAACTTCCATTTCTAATACCTACGAAGCGGCCGATATCGAAGGTAGCTGGCAAGGTGAAGGACACACGATCAACTCGAGAGGTAAAAATCTTACGAAGAAGAGACTGTTAATCGAAGTTGACGAACAGGGTCTGATTACAGGGGAATCCGGCTGGGAATTGGTGGATGGTGCCGGCGGGTTCGATGAAAACAAACCAGTCAAAGGCGATAGCGAAAAACTCATTGGTGTTTTCATGCCGGAATCAGGCGAGATTCATTTGGTTGAGATGGCCGAACATGGGACTCTGCATGGAAAGTTAATATCCAAGGACCAGCTGCGTATGGTATTAACGCAGCCAGGTGAAAAACCCACCGCCTCCACCTATATCCTAACTCGTGTCAAGAAATAATTTTCATTGAGCAATTAAGACAAACATTTCCGCTTACCCAAAATGTCTTGGAATGGGCAACGAGCGTTTTTTTGTTTGCGTTCGTTCTGCCGCGCAATGCCAAAAGTGGTTGCATTATGAAATCACCCCAGCTTGCTTCATCGACTCGCACTCTTGTTCGTCTAGTGATGAAACATTCGAACTGCCTTACCGCGCTGAGCTGATTAAGATTGCGTCAGATTTCTGGGCACCTGCAAAAGTTGAAACAGGGCCCAGCTGTATGGAATGCTATGCTGTTTTGCATTCTGGGCGAGTCGACTATTGTTGAATAGTGCAATTGGGCATCGCCTTTTTTAGGTTTTCAATGGCCTCCTCGGTATGGTTCCGAGATAACGTGAGAATTTCTAGGTTCTTCAAGGAAGCGAGATACATCAGGCCAGCGTCAGTGATCTGGTCCCCCGACAGTTGAAGACGTCGCAAGTTTTCAATTTCTGATAAGTGCTTCACACCCTCATCGGTGATACCGTTTAGTGATGAAGCCAACAAA
>JAAEMV010000257.1 GCA_024225195.1 Planctomycetaceae bacterium
TCGATTGCATAGGAGATCCATAGACTCGAAATGGGAGTTCTGAGTTTTGTGACCAGAATCAATGTTGCCATTGGGAATGCTGCTAACAGTGAAGGGGATTGGTCTCCGGTCAGTCTGATAGAGACGTCCAACTTTGAAATGTATTTTTAGTTTACAGTTGGTCGAGAACAGATCATGTTGCCTTCAAGTTGAACGTAAGAGCGATGGACGATTTGCGTGAACGAATCGTTTATTTTTACAATTCATCTCAAAACTAGGTAGCAATGTTCTTCGAAAAGGAAATAATAAAGTATCGGATCGCAGATACGCACTGCGATGGTCAGAAGCCCGCTCCCACCGATCTTTACGGCTCTGGTTGGGATAGGGATGTCTTAAAGAAAGGAGGTGTTTTTGTGAATTATTTCTGTACTAGCCGACGAGGTGGCACCGCATAAACGGTTGCCGGCGGGTTGCCGTTGCAGCCACCCTTCGTTCAGGTCGTTTCACAACGAGCCTCATAACGATAAAAGGTCCGCTCCCAAATTTGGGGGCGGGCCGTTTTTTTTGAATTGTGGTTTTTTCAGCGTGCCTTCTTTGGTCTGACAGCACGAAGTGCATGCAATGTCAAACTTTGTCGGATAATTCAGCTGTAAGGATTAAACTATCGCATGGTTCGGTGCCGATTCCTTCCTACAGAGAGGGCAATTTCGCTCTAGCTCTTATTTTCGAAGGACCGATTGAGTGTCAAATCAACCGAAACAAAAGGGAAGTATCATGCGTCGGCTTCTGACTGCGGCGTTCTTGGCAGCTGTATTAACCAGTAATGTAGGCTGTTTTCTACCTGCTTACGATGCAGATCCGGCAGTTCGTGCCAAGCAATTGATCTACACATCCGAGAACTTGCGGGCAATTCGAACAGAATGGGAACGGTTCTGGTTCCTTGATGCTCCCGATCACATGGCGCCAGTGCGAACGCACGGCGGCATCCTCTAAACCGCTTACGATTGTCGCTGGCCTGGAGATTGGGTTAGCGGCATTTGCGATTTGAACAATACAAAAAAACGCCGAACCTGCGACTCGCGGGTTCGGCGTGATTGCGTTGGACTTTTAGGTTCGTCGGAGGGATTTCACCTAAACAGTCGCGGCGTTTGATTGGTCAATTTGCTAGGTTGGTTGGCCTAGCCAGTTATTTCGCAAAGTTCAGCTCCGTTAACAAACTCGATTCCCACTAAAAACATCGGGTGAGTTTCGCCGATCGAAGTGTTGTGACGAACTCGGCTAATTACCGAAGCGTTCTTGTTGAGCAGGCCCGTTCTCACGAATTCGTAACCAAATGGTTCCGGGCAAATCAGCCCCATTCCCATCGGGCTAATATCTCGGGAAACGACCCAGAACTGTTCGCCAACGGCATTGAAGTCTTCGTCCAAAGGCTGAATCGAAACAGAGATGCTGGTGGTTGACCGGTGGTGTCGTCGGACGTTGCTAAGCGATGGTGGTTCACGATCCACCATTTGTTTTAGCTGTTGCGCCGCGAGAAAGAAATTGTATTTCTCATCATCGAGCGGTTGTTGTTGAGTTAGAAAGTTGTATTCGTGCATCACGCTTCCCCTTTTGCCCGACCTGACGATATCGAGACAAATGTTTTGATAATAATTGATGCCATATTGCGACTTGAACCAGCGGGGGAGCGTAATAGTTCGAGTCGACCGAGCCAGCGATTGGGTCACTGCAAAGTTCCGGTCATCACATACGAAGCATAGATTACGTCTTATAGCGTGTGAGCTTGAAATTCAAAAATTGATGGTTTCCGGTTTGGAACGTCCGAACGTTTTTGATGAAGTCCAGTAGAAACCGGCATTCTCCAAAATTTCAGGATAACCCGTGCGATCTGTACTGCCGTTGCCTCCAACACATGAACCGCCCCGGACGGCAGGTTCGTGCGAGCCAGTTCGCGAAAAACGATGTTGTTTTATGCCCACACCGTTTCTCGAGAGAGCTCGCGCGACGTTGAGAAATTACAACCTCAATCGTGTCGTTCGTTAGGCAGCGAGGAGGAGGCTGACGGGACCTCCGCCAAGACCTCGATAGATGGCGGATGCCAACTGGGATCGTGTGACCTCTCCGATGACTCTTCCAGATTCGACAATTTTACAGTGATCACGCCGCTGATTGGTTAGCCAAGCTGCAACGGATTGAATTGAAAGGCTGGCCGGCACTCCACCGTCATTTCGGAATTCGTTTTCACCAGCCCAGCGAAATCCGCGTGAGTTTGACTGGAGCGGTTCGGCATCCGTCCGCGAAGCGTTAGCGGCATGTTGGGATTGAACCATTCGGTTTTCGGCCCCAGCGGCAACGTAAACGAAAAGGGCGAGCGGAAGCATTAGCAGATTGCCTGAAGAGAGTCCAAGTATTCCGAAGCCGACTGCACAGAGTTGTCCAGTTCGCGCCGCAATTGCAGTGGCTCTCTCGTAGCGAATTCGGAATGCGAGTAGGCTCCGCAAGATACGCCCGCCATCCATCGGGAAGGCCGGAACTAGATTGAATAGAACCAAAGCCACATTCACTACCATGAGGCTTGAAAGGAAATTGTTAGCGGCGGAGTTCCCAAGTCCGCCAATAATTTGAATCGCAAAAATAATCATTGCTATCGCAACGTTTACGAGTGGACCCGCCGATGCAATCCAAAGCTCTTGAAGTGGATCACGGGGGATACGCTCAAGCGCTGCGACTCCACCAATTGGCAGCAGGGTAATGTCGCGAGTGCCGATTCCAAATTGCTGAGCAGCGAAAGCATGTCCCAGTTCGTGCAGAAGGATGCAGCCAAAAATTGCGACCACAGACAGAATCGATGAGATCGCTTGAGTTGGTGTTGTTCCCGATGAAACTGCTGACGCAAAAATCCATAAAAGCAATGGTAAGAAAGTCCAGTGAATGCGAAGCTTGATCCCTCTGACTGAGCCGATGTTCCACGAATTGATCATTGTGCCCTCCTTTTGATGGTGCTCAAAGATGGTGCTCAAAAGGCCCTCCATTGACGGAATGTCATGCAGCGCCTTTATACAACTAGCAATCGCAACTCGCGTGCCACAGCAGCGAATTGGCACAAATGAACCGGTTTTGATCGATTTTTTGTGAGAACTTGAGTGGGGGTATTTTAGTTCACCGTTTCCTTGGCCTGCATTTGCAGGTGTGCCTTTTTAAAGTGGCTATTTATAATTACGGCACTGTCAGGGGTTGGGTTCTGTTTGTGATTTGGGTGGCGAGGAATGGAAGGCAAAAAAGGCGGCTAACGAATTTCAATGTTGAGAATCACACCGCTGTGAACCGGACTGACGTCAAATGCATCGTCTATATAATTTTGGAATGGGTTGCCTCTACTCCCTGGTGCGCGTGTCGGTGGAGAATGCGATCCGTTGGGGGAGATTCACACTAACGTTGAAACAAACAGGGAGGCGTACTGTGGGAGATTTAAAAAACCCGAAGTGGATTTATTTGAAGGGGATTTTGTTTTTACTCTCGGGCATCCTCGCCTCTGTTTTACTCATTGCGGAAGCACCTACCGTAAAAATTGGCTTGCTGCTTGGGTTAGCGATTTGGTGCTTTTGCAGATTCTACTATTTTGCCTTTTATGTCATCGAGCATTACGTTGACAGCGAATTCAAGTTTTCAGGAATCTTTGATTTTGTAGGCTACTGTTTGCGCTCGAAGGATTAGTTCGGACAAAGGTAGATCTTGAAGATTTAGTGGACATGAGAACAGGCTCGGTGGAACCGTTGGAGACACACTATGTTCTGGGTGGCCCGCGCTAATCACTACCTTGGCGGTGTTCCGAATCGTTTAATTTTTTTCCATAACACATCGCCTGGCTTTCCATCTCTCAATACCATTATTTTCCATCCGAATGAGTTTTCGTCGGGCAAAGGCA
>JAAEMV010000258.1 GCA_024225195.1 Planctomycetaceae bacterium
GAAATCAAACAGCAAGAGGCACAACTCGAGGCCTCTCAATTTCGTCTCGATTTGAGCCAACAACGTGAGGCCGAATACCTTCGCCAAGTCGAAAGTTGCCGAATCACTGCTCCTCAAGCAGGGACGGTCGTCTACGCCAATGATTCCGATCGGCGAGACTCTTCGATTGTCATTGAAAAAGGCAGATCGATTCGTGATGGTCAGGAAATTTTTTATCTGCCTGATCCCACGAAAATGCAAGTCAATGCAAAAGTCAGCGACTCCAAGATCAACAAAGTCAAGGTCGGACAACGGGTGGAGGTTCGAGTTGACACCGCTCCGGAAACCCCAATCGCAGGCGTCGTCCGAAGAGTAAGTTCATTCCCATTGCCCAGACGTTACTATCAGGCTCCTATTGAGTATGAGGTCTTCGTTGACATCACCGAATCAAGCCCGTTGATTCGCGGGGGCTTGCGAGGCAAGGTCGAGATTTTTGTCGAGCAACAAGAAAATGCTTTGATGGTTCCCGTCTCCAGCCTTGTGCTGCGGGGCAAAGATACTTATTTCGTCATCGTCAAAACGTCGGCGGGAACGATCGAACCAAAATTAGTAAGTATTGGCTCCAACAATGACAAGTTTGTAGTCATCACCCAAGGGCTCAGTGCTGGAGAAGAAATTCTTGTCGATGCGGACACCTATCGCGACGCAATCGAATTCCCGACCGTCCCGTAATTGCCTTCGATTCGGCATCGATTTGCTCAAACGTGTTTCTTTCTCTTTGATTTTCAATTGTTTGCGTCATGAAAATATTGCGACCAACAATCTGGAAAATCGGCACAAAAAGCCTCGCTCTGCATCCCATGCGAAGCGGCCTGACCGTGCTTGGAATTTTCATTGGCATTGCCAGCGTCATCTGGCTTCTCGCAATTGGCGAGGGGATCAGTGAAAAAGTTCAACAGCAAATCGAGGAACTAGGCACCAACAACATCATCCTTCGCAGCGTAAAACCTGACACCGAGGAACTCTCTCAAGAATCCATGGCAGTTTATGGGATCACGCGTGATGACTTCGACGTTCTCTCGAGCACGATCCCCTCGATCGATCAAGCCCTCCAAATCCGGGACGCGAATCGAGAACTTTACTACGGCGAGACGGACAGGGCGGTTCACTTCATCGGCTGCACTCCCGAGTATGACGATGTGCTAAAACTCGAATTGCATGAAGGAAGATTTATCGAAGCACCGGACATCACCAACGACGATAACGTGTGCGTGCTTTCCTACGAGGTCGCCAAATCATTGAGGCCGCTGAAATCTTGCATCGGAATCGTCATCCTCATTCGCAACATGCCCTATCGTGTCGTCGGGGTTACTAAACCGCGAGGTATAATGGCCGCAGTCGGCAGTTCACTGGAAGCACAAGATTTCACTGACGACGTCTATGCTCCACTGACAACGTTCTGGCGTCGCATCGGCGATTGGACAATGGAACGAAGCGCCGGCTCGCGGATTAACGAAGTCGTTCAGATCAGCCAAGTTACCTTTCGAGTGAAAAACATAGAAGATGTTCTTGAAACATCCATCGCTATTCAGTCGATCATGAGACAACGACACGACGAAGAAGATTTTGCCGTCGTCACCCCGCTGGAATTACTCGAGCAAGCCCGAACCACGCGACTGATGTTCATGGCTTTCATGGGACTGATCGCAGCGATTTCGTTGGTAGTGGGTGGCATTGGAATCATGAACATCATGTTAGCAACCGTGACCGAGCGAACCCGCGAAATCGGTATTCGGCGGGCTTTGGGAGCCAATCAGGCAGATATTATTCTCCAATTCCTAGTGGAAACCGTCGTCCTGTCTACCGTCGGAGGTTTGACAGGAATCCTTGGCGGCCTCGCTTGTCCCTGGGTGGTCATTTGGGTGCGAGAGTTCCTGATTCTTTGGTTTCCAAACACCATTCAAAGCCTCCCCGATTCCGTTCGCGATATGACTCCGATTATCGTGCTCCCCTCAATCCCCTTGGCCTTTTTGATCGCCTTGGTGGTTGGATTGATTTTTGGCACCTACCCAGCCATTCGTGCGGCAAAACTCGATCCGATTGAAGCTTTACGGCACGAGTAGCCAGCTCACGAACGTCCTCGGGATGGATTTAGAACCTACCCGAAACAAACGGGGGCCGCTCCAGTTCGCCACTCAATTGCCAAGGACAAGCAAACTGAAATTTATCCACTCCCGGCATTCCCATTCCTTGTTTTTTATATCCAAGTTTTTCCCGCGGCTGCATTTTTATTTTCATTGCATGACCGCACCACAGAAGTCACAATCACCGGAAGCGAAATCTCGATCTGATACTCGATTTACCCTAGTGGAGCGACTCAATTGAAAACTAATCACACCCGCCGCAATTTTTTATCATCCTCA
>JAAEMV010000259.1 GCA_024225195.1 Planctomycetaceae bacterium
CGCGAAGAACCCGCGGACAGCCCGTCGGCATTTACCTGCGGGCGAATTGTCAGTGGCTTCGGTCGTCTCGTTCACTGTGTTTTCGACCTTGCTATTTGTTGCAGGAACCTGCTTCTTTCTTCCTAATTACCTTCCGCTCCTAGTTTCGCTTCCGGTGATGGGGATCCTGTTCGGTTACAGCTATACAAAGCGATTCACGTCATTAGCACATTTTTGGCTTGGCCTGGCATTGATGCTTTCCCCCGTTTGCGTTTGGCTTGCTATTCGAGGTCTTGTGGTTTTAGATAACCCTTTGGATCTGCTGCCTTCGTTCGTTCTTGGACTCGCAGTTTTATTTTGGGTTGCCGGATTCGATATGATTTACGCTTGTCAGGACTTTGAGTACGACCGTGATCATCGTTTGAACAGCATCCCGGTGCGGCTTGGAATCAGCGGCGCATTGCGATTGGCTGGTGTCTGCCATCTGATCATGATCTGTCTGTTGGTTAGTCTGCCTTGGACTTTTCTTGTGGGCGGACCTCGATTGGGTTTTGGGTGGCTGTATTGGGTAACATTGGCGGGGGTAGCCTTGCTTTTGATTTACGAACACTCGCTCGTGCGGCCAGACGATTTAGACCGTGTAAATGTCGCTTTTTTCAATGTGAATTCGATTATTAGTGTGGGATTGTTGACTGCAGGGACCGTTGATTTGCTGGTTATTTAAAGGAACCAAAAGCGGTTATTTACAGGTTAAGATAGACAGTTTCCAATAGTCAAAATAAATTCTGCGGCGGATTAAACCGATCAAAGGTTGAGTGTGTCTGTTCTGCAATCGCTACTTAAAGTGCGTGTGTTGAACGATCTGGCCAAAGCCCAGTAATTACAACGATTTACAACGACTTAATTCACGAGAATTAATTTTTCTTGAAAGACCCGAAATGATTTTTTCTGTTGATCCACGTTTAAAGCCTATCCGAGATAAAATCGAGTCTGGCGAGCGATTATCGTTGGATGACGGATTGCTGATGTACGATCTCGACATTCCGGTCAACGATTTGGGGCAATTGGCAAACCTTGTGCGGGAGCGGAAAAACGGGAACGCTGCCTACTACAACATCAACTCGCATCTCAATGCGACTAACGTTTGTGTGTACCGATGTGTTTTCTGTGCATTTCGGTCAGACCTTCGCAGCGACAAAAGCTACGCGATGGATGATGCGAAGATTATCGCCCGAGGTCAGGAGGCAACGGACAATGGTTGCACCGAATTACATGTTGTCGGTGGATTGCATCACCAGCGGAAGTATGCCTGGTACCGGGACATGATTGCTCTGTTGCATGAGAATTTTCCAAAGCTCCATCTGAAGGCGTGGACTGCGGTAGAGATCAATTGGTTTGAGTTTCTTGAAAAGCGTCCTACCGCAGAGATTCTGCAGGAACTGAAGGACGCTGGAATGGGTAGCATGCCGGGCGGCGGAGCGGAAATTTTCCACCCAGAAGTTCGTGATCAGATTTGTGAGCACAAGGCGGATGGAAATAACTGGATTCACATCCATCGAACCGCACATCAGCTAGGAATCAAAACAAATTGCACAATGCTGTACGGGCATGTCGAAAAACCACTTCACCGGATTGATCACCTGATTCGTCTTCGAGATCTTCAAGATGAAACGGGTGGGTTCCAGACTTTTATCCCACTTGCCTTCCATCCGGAAAACACTGGTCTTGATCATATTAAGAAGCCAACTGCAACCGAAGACTTAAGGACGATAGCGGTAAGCCGTTTGATGCTTGACAACATCGACCATGTAAAGGCCTACTGGATTATGTTGGGGATTGGGACGGCACAGGCCGCGTTGGCTTACGGCGCCGATGACCTCGACGGAACTGTGCGACAGGAGTTGATCTATCATGACGCAGGTGCAACGACCCCTGAGTTTTTGTCAGTTGAGCGGCTCGAGGATCTAATTCGCGAAGCCGGACGCGATCCTGTCGAAAGAGATACGATTTACCGAAAAATCATTCGGGATGAAAACGAATTCACTAACTGGGAGGTTGGAGAGGAGATTGCTGTCGCCAACTAATTTTGACGGACGGCTGTCGGTTTGATAACCTTAGGATGTCGCGATCCATTCATTAGCATTTCATATGGGCGTTCTGATCTTATGGCTAAAAATCCCGAGAATCCATATCGTGCTACCAGTCGACCCCAAAACGTTGTGAGACCGAGTGGATCGGGCGAGGGAGATGCGACGGGCGGCCTAATTCCCTACAAAAATCCCAAAGCTCTGATTGCTTATTATCTGGGAATCGGTTCACTCTTGATTTTCCCGCTCGGATTTGTTTCGATCGTTTTAGGCTTTATGGGCTTGGCCGACCGAAAGCGGAATCCGGTAATTAAAGGATCGGCACACGCCTGGATTGGAATCGTGCTTGGCGGACTTTCTATTCTTTGTGGTATAGGTCTTATTCTTACGATTTTTGCCGGGATAGCGTCTCGTAACGGATAATTTGCAATTTGGCCGAGTTCAAGCTTTGGCCAAATCGGAATTTTTTTAGCCGACGTCGCTTAGCTGCAAGGCTTTTCCGTATCTCGCAAAGACTAGCTGCCTGAGCCGTTGGTAATCGCTGCCCTCTAAGTCAGGATCCCTTTCGATCAACTGTCGAGCATCAAGCTGAGCCGCTTTGAGTATGGCCGCATCGCGTATCAGGTCAGCGATCATTAGAGGTGGAAACCCACTTTGCTGGGTGCTGAATAAGTTGCCCGGCCCGCGAATCTGAAGATCAATTTCTGCGAGCTCAAACCCGTTGTCGTTATCGGCAAATGCCGTGAGTCGCTGGTTTGACTCTGGGTCGTCTGTCGTAGCAAAGGCACAGACGAATGCGGGGTGGGTGCCGCGACTTACGCGTCCTCTCAGCTGGTGGAGTTGTGAGAGACCGAATCTCTCGGCGGACTCAATCGTCATCAAGGTCGCGTTGGGAACGTTGATGCCAACTTCGACCACTCCCGTGGCCACAATAGCTTGCGTTTTCCCAGACACGAAATTCTGCATCGCAATGTCTTTTTCCTCGGTAGACTGTTTGCCATGGAGGACGTCCAGTCGAAACTCAGAGAGTGGTCCGTTGGCAAGTGTTTCAAACATTCGTTCGGCACTGCTCAATTCCGAGTCGTCATCAGCGTTGACCAGCGGAGCAACGATAAATCCCTGTCGACCTTCTTTGAGCTTTTTGCGAAAGAAATCCCACCACTGGTCGCGATTTTTTTCGAGCCCGAGATAAGTGTTTACTTTTTGACCCACTCCACTGGTTCGCTGAAGAATCGAGACATCAAGATCTCCAAAAAGGGTCATCGAGATGGTTCTTGGAATCGGTGTCGCCGTCATGACGAGGTAGTGTGGGTCGTGGCCAGATTGTTTTAATAGTGCGCGTTGGCGAACCCCGAATTTATGTTGTTCGTCGATGACGACTAAACCAAGTTGATGAAAGTCAATTTTAGAGGCCACTACCGCTTGCGTACCAATAACAAGATCCACTTCTCCCTCAGAAATTTGCTTCGAGATTTTTTTTCTCTCCGCTGGTTTAAGGCTCCCGGTCCAGAGTGCCATGCGGACGCGACTGTTTTCAAGAAGTTTTTTTAGTGTTTGGTAATGTTGCTGTGCAAGAATCTCCGTAGGCGCCATGAGTGTTGCTTGATTTCCGTGAGCGACAGCGAGCAGCATGGCGCAAACGGCGACAACAGTTTTCCCGCTACCAACTTCACCGTGTAAAAGTCGGTTCATTGGGAAATTCTGACCCATATCCGCAGCAATTTCTTGAAAGGCCTTTTTTTGGGTTTCCGTCAATGTAAAAGGGAGCCTGCCGATAATTCGAGCGCGAATTTTTGGCGTTAGTTCAAGTTGAGGCGAGACGTTGGTGGTCCGGATTCGATGTCGACGAATGGCCAAAGCGAGTTGAAGAATGAAAAGTTCCTGATAGACCAGTCGCGATCTTGCACTTTCCATCTGCTCGTGGTTTTTCGGAGTGTGAATTTGACGAATCGCTGTTTCAATTTCACATACCTCAACTTGCTTTCGTAAGTCCTCAGGAAATGCTTCCTGGATAAGTCCGGCACAGCGCTCGATGGTCCGAGAAATCAATTCTCGCATTTGCCGCTGGTTGATTCCTTCGGTTAATCGATAAATGGGAGAAAGTTGTTTTTCGTTTTCAATATTTTGATCGGGATCTAGCCAGATTGTTTTCGGGTGGGACATTTGAAAACGTCCGGAAACTAATTTGGTTTTGCCTCGCAAAAGCACGCGTTGGCCAATTTGAAATTTTTTGGCCATGAACGACTGATTAAACCAAATCGCTTTCAAAAATTGGTTGTCCTGTTTGACCAGCACGGACAAAATATGTTTTCCGCGACCCGTGATCGCGGGGTCGATATCTTCCACGACGCCGACAACATTCGCTACCTGTTCATGCTGGAGTTCGGTGATCTGGTGAAGTTCAGTGAAATCTTCGTAAGATCGAGGGAAAAAGAACAACAAATCCGCAGCGGTATGCAATCCAAGTTTTTCAAGCAACTTGGCACGCTGGACACCAATCCCGTGAATCGAAAGGATTGACTGAGTTAGCCTTTCAATCGGAGGCGCGTTCGCAGGTTTAGAGGGAGTTTGTTCGGAATCAACCATGTCTTATTTTGTTCGATTCGACAACAAACGGGTAGACCCGTGATGGTAAGATTCCAGCGATAGGAGAGACCGTTTAAAGGTATTTTTGGTAGGCCGCGACTGCAAGCCCATCAACACGGTCATTTTCTTCGTGCCCACTGTGTCCGGCAACTCGGGTGTACTTAACCTTATGCCGGGCGAGTTGCTGGTCTAAACGTTTCCAAAAATCTTCATTCTTTACGGGGACTAATTTTTTCCCTTCGCGTCGCTTCCAGCCGTTGGCTTTCCATTTTGGCATCCATTCTGTCATCCCTTTTCCGACATAAACACTGTCGGTAAACAGTTCGACTCGGCAAGGTCGTTGAAGCATGGCAAGCCCCTGGATGACGGCTTCCAATTCCATTTGGTTGTTTGTCGTTAATGCCATGCCGCCTGATTTTTCGAGTTCTTTTCCCGATGCGAGGTGTCTCAGTATGAAACCCCATCCTCCTGGTCCAGGGTTTCCACTGCATCCACCATCGGTAAATAAATGAACTTCAATTGTGTCGGCGGCTGAGTTATTCACGGAGCATCGTTCGGAGCAGGAGACAGGAAAGCAGTATTGTAGTTGATCAATTTGTAAAAGTTTAGCGGTTCAAGAAACTCCCCAAGAGATAGCCGGAAGACTAATCAGATGCGTCAGGTGAAGCGGAGTTTGATTGCTGACCGTCAATGTCGTCGGTTTGGGGAGTGGGCGTGAGGTTTGCTCTGGCAAAGTCGACGCGTTGGCTCTTGGTGAGTTCGTTAATCGTCTCTGAGATTTCCGAGTTGATTTTTGGAGCGGACTGAAATTGCAAGGGTAGCGTGATGGAAAAAGTGCTTCCTTTTCCAACCTCAGAAACTAGTTGGATTTTACCTCCGAGAAGGATGCAAAGTTCTTTTACAATGGAAAGGCCAAGTCCAGTTCCAGAGACTTCACGGGTCAGCGAGTCTTTGCCGATGGCAGAGGGGCCTTGCCTGAATTTTTCAAAGATGATGGCTTGATCTGGGTCTGCAATACCCACCCCCGTATCTCTCACGTGGATTTGTAGTTCCGCCGGTTCGGAATCTAGTTGCTCCGCAGTGACGTTAATGCGCCCACCCTCTGGCGTAAATTTGATCGCATTGGAAAGGAGGTTGGTTAAAATTTGCTGAAGTTTGATCTTATCCTGAAAGACAACCGGGAAATCAGAACTAACATCAACGGTAAGTTGAATGTTTTTGGTTTCCGCTAGATTCGCAACCATCTCGCAAAGTTCTGAGATGAGCTGAGGAAGTTTGAATTCACTCGGGTTAACCTGCATCTTGCCAGCTTCCAGTTTGGCTAAATCAAGAATGTCGTTGATTAAATCGAGAAGTAATCGTCCGGAGTTTCGAATGTTGGAAGCGAAGCGAACCTGTTTGTCTTCGAGGCCTTTTGCCGATTCGAGGATTTCAGAAAACCCGATGATGCTGTTCAATGGCGTCCGCAGTTCGTGGCTCATGTTAGCCAGGAATTCACTTTTAATCTGGTTCATCTCATAGAGCTTCAGGTTCAATTGGGCCTGTTCATCGACTTTACTATCGAGATCCTGGTTGGCGCCTTGAAGCGCCACCTGTGTATCCATGAGATGCCGCAGCATCCGATTGAAAGAGCGTGACAATTCCTCAAACTCATCTCCTGTGTTGACCTCGGCTCGAACGTCCATTCGGCCTTGACTGACTTCCTCGGTAACGTCACGGAGGTGAGCCAAAGGTTTGACAATGACATAGCGAACGATTGCCCAGAGAAAAGCGACGCAGATGACAACGGTTCCAATCGCAACCGAGATTAGAATTGCGCGGCTCCGGATGAGAGTGTCCTGCGTTAGTTTGTTGTCGAGTGATATTTTTAGAAAGAGGGAAGGCGCGTAGTTGTTTTTTTCAGCGAGAATTTTATCGATGTCGTCCGTTGTAATGTCATCGTCGATAAGGCGTTTTTGAAGGCCGTCAAGTTTCAGTTGGATATCTGGGTCTTCCGTGATCAGCCAGTGACAGGCACTGCATTCTGCATTGAATATAATCGGAGCGTAATAAACGAATTGCCCGCCTTCGAAGTTGTCGAATTCCCAAGATTTCCAATCTTCGACTTTCGAATCCTCTTCGAGCTTTTTTTTCAATTTTTCGTATTCGTCAGGAACACTTTTTTTATACGCGTCCAGGCGATCCTGTTTTATCTGTTTCGGCTTGACCTTTTTGGTTAGCAATTCGAGTCGCTTGCTTTCTTCCTGGTTGCTTTCTACTTCTTGGTTATCCCCATTTTCGATTTCCGATTCGTCTGTAACCGGCGTAGGCTTTGAGAGACCCTCAGTGAATGTGCCAATGAGGTTCCGAGTGACCTTTTTTGGTAAAAAGACGGTTTTTGCAGAGTACATGTTTTCCGCGCCATCCTCAGCAAGCTTGTAGAGTAGGTCCTCCTCGGCTTGAGGGATGTTTTGAATATTCATTAAGTGTGCTCGGAGGAGATAGTCCGATTTAAAACTTATTGCCGTTTTCTGAATGTTGTCATAAATCTGATCTTCGGTAATTTTGTTTAACAGCCAAAAAGATCCTCCCATCAAACCCAATAGGCACATGCCGAACCAGATACGGATTTTCCGTTCAAGGTTGGACTCGCCAAGGACGCGTTTAATACCGCGATAGGACATAGGAGTTTAGGCTTCTGTTGGTTTGGTTTACACTTGAATCCATTGTAGGACTGCTCTGTAAACCAAGCCAGAGCGAAACGGGGGCGATCGGAAAGTCCTTGCGAGAGTCAGAGACTCACAAAGTTGGGCGATTTCTGGGGAACCATGATGCTCTCAGGTATTCTGCGGTATGCAGTTACATCATGTCCTGAGGGTCGACGTCGACGATCCATTGCACATCATTAATTGATTTGATGGTTTTCTGTGCAAGTTGAACGACCGATTGCAAAGTACCGGAACTCTCTGAACTTAGGAGCATATGAAAACGGAACTTCCCGCGGAGTTTCTCAACGGGGGCGGCAGCGGGGCCCAGAACAGAGACTTCGAGGCCCAGTTTCTCTGCTGCGAATTCAATCTGTTCAGCAATGTGGTCTGCCATCTGTTCGGCTTTTGACTCCAACTCACCACGAATAACGATTCTGGCTTGAAACCCAAAAGGTGGGTATTTAAATTCGTCGCGATGAGGCAGTTCCTCCGCGGCGAAACCGAGATAATCATGGCGCGTCGCGGCTTGGATCGCTTTGTGTTCGGGATCAAACGTTTGCACCAACACTCGACCTCCTTTTTCTCCTCGTCCAGTACGTCCAGCGACCTGAGTCACCAATCCGAAGGTGCGTTCGGCTGCGCGGAAGTCGGGAAGATGCAGTGCGGTGTCAGCATTAATGACTCCCACGAGCGTGACGTTTGGGAAATCAAGTCCTTTGGCGATCATTTGAGTTCCCAGGAGGATTTTGATCTCGCCGCTGCGAAATTTAGCAAGTGCCTTTTCGTGGCTTCCTGGTTTCCGCATCGTGTCAGTATCCATCCGCATCATCGGGATCTCAGGGAACATCGCAGCGACGGTGGCTGCTAATCGTTGTGTCCCCAAACCTGAAAATCGAATGGAGTCATTTCCGCATTGCGAGCATTTTTTTGGTTCGGGGATTTGATGATCACAATAGTGGCAAACCGCCTTGTTTCCATCGACGTGGTGAGTCAACGGAATTGAGCAGTCGGGGCAGGTTTCTACATTTCCGCAGCCGGGGCATTGGATGCGGGTAGAAAATCCACGGCGATTAAGCAGCAGAATGACCTGCCCTCCCCTGGAGACGGCCTGCGTGATTTCCTGCCGGAGTTTTTGACTGATGGGGCCAAAACGTTTTCTCCCACCAAAATCGACGCGAAGGTCGATGGTAGCAACATCGGGAAGAGGCAAGTCCAGAACCCGTTTTGCGAGAGAAAGTTTCTCGTATTTGCCTTCGATCGTTCGCTGCCATGATTCGAGCGATGGTGTTGCTGAGCCAAGCACTAAGGGAATACCCTCGTTGCTGGCTCGCCAGTCGGCAACATCACGAGCGTGGTATCTTGGTGCTTTATCTTGTTTAAAAGATCCGTCGTGTTCTTCGTCGAGAACAATTAACCCTAGTCGGGGGGTGGGGGCAAAGATTGCACTGCGGGCACCGATGATTACTTGAACGCGGCCGGCTGCGATTTCCTGCCAGTGCCAGGCACGTTGAGCGGCCGTGAGGTGAGAGTGTAAAACCGCGACACGATCAAACCGGGCTCGGAACCGCTGGCGGGTTTGAGGGGTGAGGCTGATTTCAGGTACCAGCACTATGGCTTGTTTCCCAAACTCCACAACTTTCTGAATAGCGCGAATATAGACTTCTGTTTTTCCGCTTCCCGTTACGCCGTGCATCAGAAATGTACGATGAGTGTCTGAATCGATATGTTGATTGATTTTGTCGAGAGCGTTTTCTTGTTCTTCATTAAGAACTAAGTCAGCCATCCTTTGTTCGCGTGGAATCTCATGAGTTTTTTGTTGAACACGTTTAGACGTCGCAACAATCAGGCCTTTTTTGCGAAGGGTTGAGATTGGGCCTTGTGTGCAGCCAACGGTTTCGGCGAGCTCTCGCGGTGTCCAGTCTTGGACACTGCTGACAAGTGTTTTAAGAATCGTGGTTTGAAGTTGCGACAATTTCATTGTCTTTGTGCGTTGCAGCAAATCGTCGGCGGCGCTAAGAAAAAGCATTTCTCGGGTGCCCGATTTGTTGCGAACACCGGTTGGAACAATCGTTTCAATAACTTGACCGACGGGACAGAGATAATAATCGCTAATCCAGTTGGCAAGGCCTAGAAGCGGAGCATTAATTAACGGTTTGGGGTCGAGCACTCTCCCAATAGGCTTTAATTTTTGAGGATTCACCGTGTGGGCGTCAGGGTGGCAAGGGCCAATGACCTCAATGCAGTAACCGATCATGATCCGGTTGCCGCGGCCGAGATTGACCTCCACGCGGACCCCCGGTTGCACAGATTTTTCCAAGTCGGCTGGGATGGAATAGTCGTAAGGACCGTAGGGAGCCCCCGGGAATACGATTCGGGCAGCCAGCCAGTCATCCTGGTCATCTAATTGCCAGGGCGGAGGTTCGACGTTGAAAAGAGATTGCTGGTCCATTGAACTAACATATCAGATTCGGTTGACACGTAGGGTCACGCCGCCCCTGTTCCAACAGGAATATTTACGGGAGTAAGTGCCATTACTTTAAAGTGGTTAGCCGTTGGGTGAATTTCGTGCTTACCGAGGATTGGCCAGCTTATGAATTTTCAAAAATTTACGCTAGTAGTTTATAATTCAAAGTTGTGTTAGGTTTCCGAAGACAAGAGACGGATTTAATAAACAAAAGGTTGATAAAAGTATGCGTATTGGAGTGTTTGGAGGGTCGTTTGATCCAATCCATCAAGGTCATTTGATATTGGCGGAACAGTGTCGGGAACAAGCTGACTTGGACGCCGTTTGGTTTGTCCCGTGTGCCTTGAGCCCTCACAAAGAGCAGGGAGCTCAAGGGACTGATCGGCAGCGGATTGAAATGATCGAACTAGCAATTGCCGGACACCCTGCGTTTCAGTTGGCCCGCATTGAAATTGATCGTGGCGGCGTCAGCTATACCGTGGATACGCTGAAAGCAATTCGTGAACTTCATGCCGATGATGAATTGTTCTTGTTGCTCGGTGCAGACTCGCTGGACAGTTTTGATACTTGGCGGGAACCGAGCGAAATCTGTCAGCTCGCGACGCCGCTAGTCGTGAATCGTCCGGGTGCTAAACAGATCGACCTATCGGTGTTCGAAAAATATGTAGACTCGAAGCGATATGAATCCTTTTGCAGCCAATCAATTGTCAGTCCATTGATTGATATTCAAAGTCGGCAAATCCGAGACAAGGTATCGAATCAACAGAGTATTCGTTATCTTGCTCCCCGCGCCGTAGAAAAATATATCGAGACGCAAAAGCTTTATTGTCAAAAATAGTGAGAGGGATTTGCGATGTTGAAATATAAAGACTTTGTCCCCAAAGAAATTGTTGCCCCTGGTTTTTTAAACCCAGGTAAACACGAGACATTCGAGGCGGCGGTTCGAGCGGCGAACCAGTGGATCGCGGATAACGAAATCAAAATCGTCAGCATGGAAACAGTTGTGCTTCCCAATATTTGGAGTCGCTGGGAAGAAGGATCCGCGGATGCCTCAATCGGGACCAGTGGAGATAATCCGAGTCGTTGGCACCAATTCCTCCGGTGCTGGTATCACCATTGAATTCAGTTTTTTTCAGTGTTGCAAAGTTTCGATTGGGAAAGTCACGCGACTCGCTTGGCTATTCCGTCACGAATTGAATCATCAAGATTGAGCGTGGAAAGAAGTGGCTCATTGGCTAGCGTGATCCGGAGTTGTTCGAGTTGTTCATTGCATGTGAGTGCAAGGTCGAGAAATAGCCATTTTGTGCCTGCAAACTCACAGACACCACCGCCGGTGCCTCCGAAGTAGTCGTAGCGGATGCGATAGCCAAGTGTTTCGGCAATCGCAACTAATTGATCAAATTCTTGAATGGTACTCATCGACATTCCTTGTCTTGGGCAAACCGTCATTCCTTGACGTTGTTGAGGGTAAGGTGGGGCGATTTTGAACGCCTCGATGCAATGTGGGGGCGATGATTTCTAAGCGTAGAAAAAACGCCTCTTACCCAACCCGATTATAGAGACTCGAGGTTTAGCCGCCCACACTAATCGGACGATAGCATTATCTAAGGGAAAAGCGGCGAATCGCGGTCAAAAACCATGGTTTTAAGTAGTCCCCGTAGTTTTTGGCAAAGAGGCAAGGCAGGAAGCCTGCGTGGACCGGGTTGATGTTCGCATCGGTGCGGAATGCTTAAAATATAACGACCATGGAGGGATCGCTTGTGAGCGACGGGCAGCAAAACGAAATTCAACGCCTTCGAAATGAAATCGATGCGTTGAAAAAGCAACTCGACCAGTCTCAGAGAATGACAGCACTTGGCGAACTCGTGAGTACCACAACTCATGAGTTTAACAATGTTCTCATGACGATCATCAATTACGCCAAAATGGGCATGCGTCACGATGACAAGCAAACTCGAGACAAGGCTTTCGATAAGATCAACAACGCCGGAATGCGGGCGGCCAAGATTACCAATGCTGTACTTGGGATGGCGCGAAACCGCAGCGAGCATTTCGAACTGACCGATGTGAGCAAGTTGATCGACGAGTCGATGGTGTTGCTAGAGCGAGAGATGCAAAAGTATCGCATCTCAGTCGATATTGATATCGACAAGGACATCCCGGAAATTTCCGCCATTGGGAATCAAGTCCAGCAGGTGTTGATGAACCTGTTGATCAATGCCCGACAGGCGATGAGCGAGGGTGGTCAACTGGTGATCAAGTTGAAGAAGAATCTCCAGAATAACACTGTTGATCTGAGTGTGAGAGATTACGGTCCTGGAATCTCACAGGAAAAATTGCGGAAGATATTTGATCCGTTTTACTCAACGAAGTCGGGGCCGGATGAAACCGGTAAAGGTGGAACCGGCGTTGGTTTATCTACTTGTAAAAATATCATCGAAGCACACGGCGGAAAGATTCGTGTTGAGAGCAGTCTTGGGAAAGGGACTTGCTTTACGTTGATGTTCCCAATGGAAAAACAGAAGTCGCCTGTCCAACTGGCGAGAGGTAT
This sequence comes from Planctomycetaceae bacterium, assembly GCA_024225195.1. Lineage (GTDB taxonomy): Bacteria > Planctomycetota > Planctomycetia > Pirellulales > Pirellulaceae > Mariniblastus. Next base: position 12,355 of record JAAEMV010000259.1, read on the forward strand.
TTCCGGTGCGGTTTCGCAGATCAATGCGACGACGGGTACATAATTTTAGATTGAGTCGAGAACGGCATTTTGGTTATCGCTTGGTCTGGCAGCGCTTGCAGAAAAAAGTTGCCCGCTGGGCTTGCACGATTCGGAGGACTTTCGCATCCTTGCATCGCGGGCAAGCCTGGCCTTCGCGGTCGTAGACCCGGTGTTCGTTTTGGTAACTTCCTTCTCCATTGATGGCGTTTCGATAAGTGCCATCGGAAAGTGTTGAGCCTTCGTATTCGATTGCCAGCTCAAAGACCTCGATCATCCTTTGATAGATGAGTTGCCATCTCTTGGCGGTTATCTGATCACATCGCGTTTGCGGATGTACTCCGGCGAGGTGTAAGATTTCAGCGGCATAAAGATTGCCTATGCCGAGTACAATTTTCTGATCCAGCATGGCGACCTTGATTTCCCGTTGAGTGCCTTGAAATCGTTTGGGAAAGTCGGTGGAAGAGATCGCCAACGCATCCGGGCCGAGTTTTCCATCGGTCAATTTTGTCTCATATTCACTTGGTGACAGAAGAGTGACATTGCCAAGTCCACGTCGATCCCAAAACAGTACGTGTTTGATAGGGCATTTTTTAAGTTGCAGAGAAAATCTTAAATGCTCTTGTGTCGGGGGATCGGCGATTAATACCAAACCGGTCATTCGTGGTTCGAAAATAAGTCGATCGTCCGAATCGAGTCGGATGACAACTCGTTTGCCGAGGCGATCAACACTGGCGATCGTTTTGCCCTGGATTCGCTTACTTAAGTGGTCGATTCTGGGCTTGATGACGATTGGACGTTTGGAGCATGGAGTTCGTTCTGCTTTGACAATCGTCGCCCCGACGATTCCGAGGACGCCTCGTCGCATCGTTTCAACTTCAGGCAATTCGGGCATGGGGGCTAAACTCTCAAGCGAGGGTGTAATTGGTTGTATTTACGGTCGGCGACGGCGATGGGGCGGATGATTTCTGGTCGTGAGGGTTTTGGGGTAATTAGGAATTAGCTTTTGCTGAATTTATAGCCCTGCCCCTTTATACCGACAAAGGTTATGACGAGAAACGATAACCGGTTACAATCAGCATAATGGCGGAAACAAACTGGCAACTGGATGTTTTCGGCCGCGACATTTTTTTCTTAGTTTGATTTAAACGATAATCCATGACCAGTCATTTTTTACCGGAACCGAGTCCCGATGCCAGTCTGCCTGATGAGAAGGGGCGTTTTGGAGAATTCGGTGGACGGTTTGTTCCCGAGACACTCATTGCCGCACTCGATCAGCTCGAAACTGAGTATTATCAATCTCGAAAAGATCCGGCGTTTCAAGCAGAGTTGGACGTCTTGCTTCGTGATTTTGTGGGCCGCCCTTCCCCGCTCTACTTCGCCAAGCGACTAACGGAGCATTGCGGCGGAGCTCAGATTTGGTTTAAGCGAGAGGATTTGAATCATACCGGGGCTCACAAAATTAACAGTACCCTCGGTCAGGCTTTACTGACGATGCGAATGGGGAAAAAAAGAGTCATTGCGGAGACTGGTGCTGGCCAGCACGGTGTCGCGACGGCCACGGCCTGTGCACATTTTGGGATACCCTGTGTTATCTATATGGGCGAGGAGGATATCCGCCGGCAACAGCCCAATGTTCAAAGCATGAAAATGCTCGGGGCTGAGATCTGCCCCGTGACCACCGGATCGCGGACACTTCGCGACGCGGTCAACCAGGCGATGCGGGATTGGATGAGCTCTGTCGCGGATACACATTACATTTTGGGCTCGGTCGTTGGCCCCCATCCCTTTCCCTTGATTGTGCGAGACTATCAGGCGGTGATTGGCCGAGAGACAATTCAGCAATCGCAAGAGCGGTTCGGGCGGTTGCCGGACGCGGTAGTTGCTTGTGTCGGCGGAGGCAGTAATGCGGCGGGGATGTTCTATCCGTTTGTTGCCGAAACGGATGTTCCGCTGGTGGGTGTCGAAGCTGGAGGAGAAAGTGATCAACCAGGTCGACATGCCTCCAGTTTGACGTTTGGTAAGCCTGGAGTCTTGCATGGAAGTTTCAGTTACGTTTTGCAGGATGAAGACGGACAGACGGACGATGTTCACTCCGCTTCGGCTGGTCTCGATTATCCCGGAGTCGGCCCCGAGCATAGCCATTGGAAATCGACTGGACGCGTTGAGTATCGCAGTTGCCGAGATGATGAAGCTCTCGCAGCTTTTGATCTGGTGGCTCGCAATGAAGGTATTTTGCCGGCGCTGGAAACTTCCCATGCGATTGCCAAAGGAATGGAAGTTGCGAAAGAGCGCGGAAAAGATGAGGTGGTAGTCATCTGTCTCTCAGGACGCGGTGATAAAGACGCAGGCGAGATCCAGCGTTTAAAAAATGAAGCGGCGGCTCGTCGGACCTAAAAAGCTCTTGAGCTTTTTCATAACTTCAACGTAACAGCACATTACAGGAACTATCTATGTCGGCGATCGACGAACTTTTTCAACGGTTGAAATCGGAGGGTAAAAAGGCGTTCATGCCGTTTGTGACCGCTGGAGATCCTAGCTTAGATTTTACTGCGGCAATTCTGAAGCGACTGGATGCGGAAGGGTGCCACCTGGCTGAATTGGGCATTCCCTACAGCGACCCCATTGCTGACGGCCCAGTTATTCAAGCCTCGTACACTCGCTCGCTTCAGGGGGGAACCAGGCTCAGCGGTATCTTTGAGATGGCCTCCGAAGTGACGTCAGAGATTTCGATGCCGGTCGTCACGATGGTAAGTTACGCAATTATTTATCGAATGGGAATTGACGAATATCTTCAACAAGCCATTGCTGCGGGAATTTCCGGAGCAATTGTGCCTGACATGCCAGTCGATGAATCGGATGAGTTGGCGGCAAAGTGTAAAGCCCTCGACTTCAGTCTCATTCAGCTAATCACGCCGACCACCCCGCGTGATCGAGCAGTGCAAATCGCCGAACAGACAACCGGTTTTATCTACTACGTTTCGATTACGGGAATTACCGGTGAACGTACCGAGCTTCCTGCTGATTTGGCAGACAATCTCAAATGGTTAAAGTCGGTTACCGATTTGCCAATTTGTGTTGGCTTTGGGATTAGCAAACTGGAGCACGTCGAAGTCCTCAAACCAGTCGCAGATGGTTTAATTGTTGGTTCAGCGATTGTGCGTCGGATTGCTGCGGCGACCAACGATCAATCTAAAAATCAGGATGTCATGGACGACGTGGGTGGGTTCGCTCAAGAGATGTTGTCGGCGATTAACGACTGATTTTTCCTCGGACTCACGAGCGCTCGTTTTCTGCTGTGTTCTTTATTTAGAAAAAGTGTCCTGCCAGGGAAACTAGAGCCTACGTCAATCCTGTGCGGTGAATTGCTGATTAATCCTCACGTTCGCTACGGCCCACCTGGCTAATGGCGGTTATTTTTTCCTTTGAGTGCTTGCACAAAAAGCCTTGACCCTCAATCCGCTTCGGTACTACAGTTAATCAGACGGCTGATTCGATTTATCGATTTGAACGGAGGTTCAAGATGCCAGAGCAGTCAGAGAATTCACCTGAGCCAAGATCGGCAATTCAGCGATATTTTGCCGGCTTAGCCGAGCACACATTTCATTCGCAATTAGGCGTTGTCGATCCGTTGTTGATTGACTACCTGACCGAGCTTTTAATTCGCTCAACTCGTAGCGATATGATCCATCGGATTCGTAGCGTTACAGGAAGACCAATCATGAGCGTTCATGAAATGGCAGCTGAGGCATCGGAGCGTTTGGGAAATGCAAGGCGGGAAGTGCATTTGCATATTGGCGATTTCACATTGTTCTGGGCCGGCCTTTACCCCGAAGCATTGCGGGATGGCGATTCAGATACATCGGGTCGGTTTGAGACCTATTGTGCTTTTGGTAAACGGTCTTATCGCATTGCCAGTGAAATAGAAGCACCGGTCGCTGAGTCACCACCGTCCACGTTGCTCGAACGCCTTAGCGATCGGTATGATTTGTGTTGTTACGGGCTCCGTGAAATACGCCGCCAATGGGAGTCTGGCGGTGGAATGAATTCTGGACCAAATTCAATCTTGTTGGATTAGTTAGGGTTGGATCTTAGGAAACCAATCCTTTGGTGACCATCATAAAGACGTCTTCGAGATTAGGATCCTTCTGCCCGAAGTTGATAACCTCAACTTCATGCTTAATGAGTGACTTGAGCAGCTCTGCAGGGTTGTGATCAGCGCTGGTGAATTCAATGATCAATTTAGAGCCATCGACTTGAATGTCTCGCACTTCCGGATTGCTGCGAACAATGGACAATCCTGTTTCGAGGTTTTTCCCAAATCTGGCTTCGATAACCTGATTGCCTCGAATTCTCTTATAAACCTCATCGATCGGGCCGTGCATTAGCAACTTCCCTCTTTCGATAATTCCGATCGAAGTGCAACAGTCAGCTAACTCAGTAAGAATGTGACTGGAGATGAGGATGGTTTTTCCCATGCGTCGCAGCTCTTTTAAGAGAGCCTTCACTTCAATCCGGGCGCGGGGATCAAGTCCACTCGCGGGTTCATCGAGAATCAAAACGGGAGGGTCATGAACGAGGGTCTTTGCAAGGCACAATCGTTGTTTCATGCCTCGCGAGAGTCCGTTGACGAAGTCATCACGTTTATAGGTAAGATCGAGCAGGTCGAGCACATCCTTGATCACCCGTTTTCTCTGCGTCCGACCAATCTTGTAGGCAACGGCAAAGAAATCAAGAAACTCCCAGACCTTCATTCCGTCATAGACGCCAAACGCATCGGGCATGTACCCTACACTTCGCCGTACATTCATGGGGTCCTCTGATACGCTGTACCCATTGATGGTGCCATCACCTCTAGAGGCGCGTAGCAAGGTCGCGAGAAAACGGATGCTTGTGCTTTTCCCAGCACCATTAGGTCCAATAAAGCCAAACATTTCACCTTCAGCGATTGTCAAATCCAGTGAGTCGACAGCAGTGAAGTCACCGTAGTCTTTTCCAAATCCACGTAATTCAATCATGGTGTGTTTCTTCTGTTTGCAATTTTAAAAAGTGAACTTGCTGCTAGGGAAGGATGGCTTGGTCTAATCTACTTGATCAAGATTGGAGGTGATTTTGAAATCGTTGACTGAATTTAAGTCTCTTTTGGCGATTGGTAATTCACCGCGCTGGAGATGAGCTACTACCAGAGAGCGTTTGACGGTTTGCGTTGCGGCTGGACTGAAGACAGTGTTTCCAGGATGGCTTTTGCTGATTCCAATCAGGCGATACTCATTGTTGTCTATTGCTAAATTTCGGAGGATAGTTTGTCTCATTAAGTCGAGAGTTAATTTCGATGAGCCTGTGGAATTAATTTTTGCGTATTCAGTCATGAAATCATCCTTCGTGTATTTGATTTCATCGCTGCCCACACTGCTTCCGCCCTTTGCTACCAGCAGCCGCCTGATGGTTCCTTTGATCTTTTTGATTTCGGGGAATTTGCTGATGGTGTCAATGTCCGCCTGATTAATTTCGTTCAAGTTGGTCTCCCAGATGGACTCTGCCGTAGCCAATAAGCTAGTAAAATCGGAGTCGGGCTGCCAAATAGAATCGACTGTTTCACAGGGTTGAAATTTCAAAGTAACTTCTTCTCCGGTTCCGATTGAATCGAAAGGAGCAAATTGTAGTTTTCCATTTTTATCACGGCCGATGACGGCTGCATTTTCAATCGTCATCAACGTCGAGTTGGAAAGGGTGGGTTGTTCCGTTTCGGGATTGTTTGAAAAGGAAATAACGCCGCCCAAATTGACCATCGCCTCGGTGTGCAACAAGCCGGTAGAGTTCGATTGGATTTGAAACCCTTTGAGCTCGTCCTCAACGGTGCGGCGCAGAGTCACTTCATTTTGAGTTTCGGCAGGTTGAAATTTTTGGTTTTTCAAGTCCGAGATCGAGAAAGGCAGTGACTGAGCCGAGCGATTATCGAGCTCGGCGGTGTATCGTGTCGAGAGTGAGGTGTAGAGTGCGGAGTATTCAGCCATGTGCGCCCGAGGATAGTCAGCATGAACTTCTAGCAGGCTGATTTGCGTGTTGCTTCTTGCAAAGCCAATGTCCAGCGAGGCAAGCTTGACGACAGTAAAAGCGGCAACCAGTGCGATAATGGGGACAGCGATCCAGGCGTATTCTACTTTTCTAATCATCCGAAAGAAAAGCCAGTTTAAAGGGACTAGGATAAAGAGATAAATCGCCAGCATTTTTAAAACGAAGCCGGAAGACGGCGGTGAGATACCCGCCGTTTGTTTGAGCGTTTCACGAGCTGCACTGGAGATGGCCCCGTAGTCACTCCATCCTGCAACGCCGGAATACTCAGTGTCTTGATAGCCACCGAAATACAGAGGTTCATCGCTTTTTCGGATCGCTAATTCATTCGTTGTGTCCATGGGGCGAATTTCGAAAGTCGGCCCTGGAATGTCAGATTTAGTTGTGCTGAATTCGTCCAAAGTGGAATACGGAACGCTTTGCGTGCCGGTTGCTGAGAGATCTCGGGAAAGGTAGCGAAGAGTACTGCGGATCAAAGGGTCGTAGAAGGTGGATCCATAATCGATCCAGTTAAACACGACAGTGGAGGCGTCGTTTTGGGCAAAACGCCGGGCCGGCATTCGCAAGAGGGCTCCGTTTAAGAAGCTTGAGAAACTGCCCCAGCTACGAATCAGTTGATCGTTTAGGGAAAAGGATGTGATTGCAATCCGGCCGCGGCCAACACGTCTTTCAATAGCGATTTTACCTGCACCGGTGATAAAGTTGGCGTCAGGGTGAGGGGTAAGGGTGACTCCGAGTAAGGGAGACTTGTTTGAGATGACAAGGTTCCGTGGATTCCCCTTGTTAGCTTTTGGGGGAAGCGACCAGTTTTGATTGAGTTCGGAAATGTCAGCGTTAGTTATATTTTTTGTGCTGTCAAACGTTGCTGGAAGATAATCAGCGAGAAAACTGGTTTGGAGTTTGGCCAAGCAGTCGGGACCGCTAAGAATGAGTTGTCCCCCGAAATGAAGCCAATCTAAAAGAGCTTCCTGGTGTTCTTGAGCCATTTCGTTGGGGTCGAGGTCATCCCAGATTAGATAGGCGATTGTCGTCCAGTTTAGTGAGTGTTTGGGGAGTGGCGAAGGATAACCGTTGACCGATGGTACGACGTAATAGAAAGGTTCCAAGTTGGAACCATCTTGTTGTTGCCCACTCAATCGAATGCTGTCGGATCGGTTGATAAAAGAGAAACTGTCGGGGCGACTGCTAAGCACGACGATATGATACTGAAACCCTCCCATCAATTTTATGGGTTGGTTTTGCGTTACGGGGGTAATGCCACTGGAGGGCCGCTTCAGTGAGAAATTAACAGTTGCCGTTGTTGCGCCGTTACGAATGGGAATGTAGACACTTGTCTCGAGATTTTTTAACTCCCCCTTCGGCAATGACGCGGGGCGGCTTGTCGTTAAAAAATAATTGGTGCCAGGAATGCTGGCTGGTTTGTTGCGGGGGCCGAGGCCGGAAGCTTCGAGGTCGCCCCCAAAATTGCTATTGTTGGCGACTGCTTGGAAATTCGTGGTGTACCAATGTCCGGATTTAATTCGATTGAAACGTGTTCCACTCTCATTCATGTTGCTAAGCATCTGTGCGAGTGGGTCTTCTTGTTCCTTCTTTTCCTGTTTTCGTTGTTCTTTTAATTTATCGAGAGGGATAGGGAATTGGCCGGGTAATAGAACCGGGGTGTTGGTCTCAAATGGATCTTTGGGTTTCTTTTTCTTTTCCTCAGCCTTTTTTTGAGCGATTGTTTTTTCGGAATCCAGGCAGCCGCTACAACCAGAAATTAGCAAAAACGAAAAAGCGAGCAACGAGATTGCAAAAGGGCGAAGCCAGGGATTGGATATTATGGTGTTCATTATTTATTTTCCAGCCAACGTTGGCAAAAGATCAAACCAGTTGAATTGCCGTGAAGTTCGCCGAGACAAGCATGTTTCGAATAGTTGTTCGTCATGGAATTATCTTGACCGTCGGTCTTTTAATCGGAAGCGTGGCGCCTAAGTTACAATCATGCGACTCAAGCAATCGACTTACTTTGAATGATTGCAGCCATTAACGTATTTTCAAGGAGCATCGTGACGGTGAGTGGTCCAACTCCGCCGGGCACGGGGGTAATATATCCAGCGATCTCTTTTCCAGCATCGAAGTCAACATCGCCCACTAATCCTTGCTCGGTTCGGTTAATACCGACATCAACGACAACAGCCCCTGGCTTGATCATGTCGGGTGTCACAAAATTTGGCCGGCCGATGGCAGCGATGAGAATGTCGGCTTGCTGTGTTATCGATGCGAGATTTTGAGTGCGACTGTGACAAAGCGTGACGGTGGCATTGGCCATTTCAGGACCGAGATTTGAATCTTTCTGTCCCAACATCATTGCCATTGGTTTTCCAACAATGTCACTCCGGCCAATGACGCAGACAGACTTACCTGTGGTTTCAATGCCGCAACGTTTGAGCATTTGCACGATGCCGTGGGGCGTGCACGGGAGAAACTGGGGCCGACCTTGTGAGATCAGACCAACGTTGTGGGGGTGAAAAGCATCGACGTCTTTTTGAGGATCGATGGCATCAAGAATTACGCGACTGTCTGCCTGCTCGGGCAATGGAAGCTGGACAAGGATTCCGTTGACCTGAGAGTCTTCGTTGAGCTCAACCACTTTCGCGAGAATATCTTCGGTGGTGCTGGTCGCTGGAAGACGGTGAAGCTGACTTTCGATACCGGCCCGGGCACACGCGCGTTCCTTATTTCGAACGTAAACCTGACTGGCAGGATCATCGCCAACGAGAACCGCAGCAAGTACTGGAGACTCGCCGTAATCCGCAATGAACTGCTCTACCTTTACTTTGGTTTCTTTTTGAATTTCTTTTGAAATTCCTTTTCCGTCCAGCAATTTAGCTGACATTGCATGCTCCAATTTTTTCGTGTTAGTCAGTGGAGCGGTTGGGTAGCGAATCCGGTGTCGAACAATTAATTCGCATTGTTTTTTACTACACTGCTGGAGTTAATAACATAACGCGCCAGTAGAAATGCGAGAAGGCGCGGGGGAACCTCCGGCTGAATCTCTCTTCCTCTTTTTAGCGACCCGCGAGATCACAAAATTTTACTTTTACGACAAGCGTGAAACCTCTTACCGTTTATGGAGCTATTAAATTTTTCAGGAACGAAGCTTAGGCGATCGCGAGAAATATTCGGAGGATTACGCGTAAATTTAAGTTTTTTTTGCAATTATTCGACTTCTGTTAGGTGGTTTTCAGGAGGTCGATGCCTGTCAATTTTTTCGTAAACGGCATTTAGGTGTGCAAATGCATTTTTTTCCGCCATAATTGTAATAGCCGGCGTGTGTACCTCACTTATCTTTTTGCCGATGGTGTCTCGCGTCGGGAGTTCCAGCTGCCTTGATCACAGAAATGCAAGGAGTCGACGAAATGGTTTCAGAGGTTCTCCAGCGGCCGACTTTGGTTTTAAATCGGAGTTGGCAACCGGTCAATGTCGCGACGGTAGCCCGCGCTCTTGTGATGGTTTGGAGCGGGGCAGCGCGAGTCGTCGATCCCATCGACTATCAACTCTACGACTGGGATGATTGGTCTCGAGCAGATGCGGAAGACGGACAAGAATTTGTGCGAACGGTTTCACGACGGATTCGCGTTCCCGAAGTGATTACACTGGCAGATTTCAATCGCCTTCCTTCCACGACTGTCGCCTTCAGTCGTAGAAATCTCTTTAAGCGAGATCGGATGACCTGCCAGTACTGTGGCCGTCGACCCAAAGGAGGGGAATTGACGATCGATCACGTTATTCCGCGGTCTCATGGAGGGGCATCGACTTGGGAGAATTGCGTGCTTGCCTGTGTGCCCTGCAATCAGAATAAAGCGGATCGGTCTCTCGAGAAGGCAGGTTTGAAACTATTAAATGCGCCCAAACAGCCCAACTGGAATCCAATTTACTCGCAGCACACAACTGGTTATCAGAGTTGGGCGAAATTCATTAGCGATGCGTATTGGAGTGCTGAGCTATTAGAATAGAGTTACTTTGTGGCATTCGTCTCGGTACTAGGTCGAGCCTCACAAAGTTATTAAGGTAAACCTCCAACAAAATTCGTTTTCGGTTTATTGTAAACTTTAGGTTTGTTATAAATCGCTGCGATCTCTATTGATTCATCTATTGTATTTCCAATTTGAGTTTTTAATGCTTTCGAAATTTACCGTTTTTCTTTTTTGTCTAGGTTCGATTTTATCTATTTGTCATGAGGTTGGTGCTCAGAATGACTGGTCGCGGTGGCGAGGACCAAGTGGCAACGGGATAGCGGAATCCAAGACTGCACCGCTGGAGTGGGGAAGTGATGAAAATGTTATTTGGAAAACCAAAGTGCCTGGGCGCGGACATGCCTCTCCGTTGATCGTCGACGGGAAAATTTTTCTAACAACGGGCGAGCAAAAAGATCAAACGCAATCGGTGATTTGTTTTGACCAAAAAGATGGAAAAACACTTTGGACGACAGAGGTCAATCGAGGTGGATGGCCCAAACGATTGCATCCCAAAAACACACATGCCACATCGACGATAGCAACCGATGGCAAAAGTTTGTTTGCAGTATTTAGCCACCACAATAATATTCACTTAATTGCACTCGATTTTGATGGACGGGTGCTCTGGAAAAAAGACGTGGGAGTTTACTCTCCGTCCTACCCTTTTGGTTATGGCTCTACGCCAATTGTTGATGGTGCCCGTGTGATCGTAACCAATGAGAATAAGGTTAAATCTGCAATCGTTGCGTACGATACCAAAACAGGTGACGAGGTTTGGCGAATTGACCGAGCTGGTGTTAGTAGTTACTCCACGCCGGTTGTCGCCGAGGTGGCTGGGCGGCGGCAACTACTTATTAGTGGTGGCGGAAAAGTGGCGAGTTACGATCC
>JAAEMV010000260.1 GCA_024225195.1 Planctomycetaceae bacterium
CTACACCGGCAAGGATGAAAAAGCTGCTGAAAAGATAACTGACTTTCACTTCAAAGCGAAAGTTCAAACCATGCCGGGTGCGAACTCCGGAATTTATTTCCACACGAAGTTCCTTAAAAGCGGCTGGCCCAACCGTGGCTATGAAGCACAGGTCAACAACACGCAATCCGATAAGAAAAAGACTGGCGGCCTGTACAATGTCAAAGATAATTTCAAAGCACCCGTCAAAGACAACGAGTGGTTTGATTACGAAATTATTGTGAAAGGCAAGCACATTGTTGTGAAGATCAACGGTGAAACCATTTCTGATTACACCGAGCCCGACAATCTCGATCGTCCGGAACGGCAGCTTTCAAGCGGAACGTTTGCCATTCAAGCCCACGATCCCGGAAGCAAAGTTCTTTACAAAGACTTGAAGTTCAAAGATCTTTCAAAATAGTCAAGCTACGATCGTCGCTCAACGTAACTCACCCTTCGACTCGAGTGGGCTAGTGATTTTCTCCATGAAAGAAAAATCCTAGCCCCCGTCGAAGCTCGTCAGGTAGGACTGGCAGATCCTCACGTGGGATCAAAAAGGTTGACAGCTTGAACAGATCCAGAAACGCCCGGTTTTGTCGAGTCGTTGCATTGAGATAGTTATGTCCGGAAGACCCACCTGTTCCAATCTTAGCCCCCAACATTCGCTGCACCATCATTGCGTGCCGTTGCCGCCAATTGGTGAACATTTCATCAATATCAAGCAACAGAGTTAAATACCGAAACGGTGTGTACAGCATTGGCTCGTCACGATAGAGGTTGATAAACAGTGCCGCCAGGAACCCTTCGTGTGACAAGCGAAATTCACCGGCTTCACGCAACTCTTCGAACTTATCGCGATCCAGCAACGATTCAAATTGCGTACGCGACATTTCCAAGCCATTTAGCTGAAACTCCTTCTCCCGCTCATTCAAAGTTGGGTTTCCCCGAATGATATCGGCATCAGAGTCGAGCATTTTATTCACAGCATGATCGTAGGCTTCCCAAAATCGAAATTCATTAAATTTCAAAAATGGCATTCGCCCCAACCAGCTATCGGTCAGCTCTAAAAGAGACCTCTGGCTTTCCAACTCTTCGAGAGCTTGATAATCGGCAGCAGAGAGCCTCGAGTGGAAAAATTCTTTGTCGGCCTTAATTCGATGTTCACGCTTGATTCCAAGCTGGATCTCAATCTTTTTGAATTGCACACTTTGAAACCCGGACGCTGGAACCAATAAATCACGAAACTCCATGAAATCCAGAGGAGTCATCGTTTCGATAATATCAATCTGCTGAATCAACACACGCTGAATCGTTTTGATACGTGACAGATGGTGTATCACCTGACCCATTTTTTTATCTTCAATCACTGGATCTTTGAAAACATTGATGACCGCCGCCAGCTCATACAAAACCTGCTTGAACCACAACTCATATGCCTGATGAGTGACGATAAATAACATTTCGTCATGTGCGACCTTCCCATTCTTTTCACTCTCCAATTCCTGTGCATTCAGAATTTTGTCAAGCTGCAAATAGTCGCCGTAATAAATGCCAAATGTCATACTTATCTTCGTGGAAAAGGTTCTTAATTGATCCCAGCGATGCGAAGATTCGCCGATTCCTGGGCACCCACAGTCTAATACGCGGGCCAGCTAAAAGTAATAGGGATGGCTTCAGCACAATCTTTGGAACTTGGCAAAACTTAGTCAATTCATTTGCCATCGCGGCTCTCCTCCCCTTCATTTCCAACTTGCCGGAAAACAAAAAAAGACGACGGCTAAAACCGTCGTCTTATTCGATTTTTCAAGGAATGTCCCGTTTTTGAGACCTACCATTCACTACCTGGGCGGGCGACTTTATCGGGAACATAATTCTCCGCATTGTAAATGTCGTCTGGACCCAATCTCTTCTCAGACTTCATAAAGTCTGCCCACTTAATTTTCTTTCCAGTGTAGGCCGCATCCCGCCCAATCAAAGCCATCAACGTACTGTAACTCATGTAAGTTCCATTGTTGATTGGCTTTCCTTCGCGAATACTCCTAAACAGGTGCTGGTGCTCCACATCATACATACTTGGGTTACGTTTCTTATGTGAAAACTTACCGTCCTCGTTGATAATCTGCCCCTTGAGAATCTTCGCAGTTCCCTTGGTACCAACGATGTGGTCCTCAGTTTCATTAAAACATCCAGCCATCTGACGGCAGTTTGTGTGAGCCTTAATGTCGCTGTCTTCCCACTCAAAAACGGTGGAGAAGTGGTCGTAGACATTACCCCACTTTTCGTTCGTTCGAACTAATCGCCCGCCCGTGGCATAACAGCTAACCGGTGGAATATCGTCCATCAGCCAAAGAGCCTTATCGATCGAGTGAATATGCTGCTCGGCGATATGATCACCTGAGAGCCAGTTAAAGTAGAGCCAGTTTCGCAACTGATATTCCATCGGTGACCACTTCCGAACTTCTTTAGTTACCGGGTCGGTTGTACTGTCGCCGCGGTGCCAAAGCGTCCCGGTTAAGTAATTTTCTTGAATAGATCTAACTTCGCCGATCTCGCCGTTCTTGATCCGACTGATCATGTCATTAACACCAAGGTCATATCGCCAGCAGAGACCGGAAACGACACTCTGACCGTTGGCTGCAGCCTTCTTGCAAGACTCCATCACCGAACGAACGCCGGGCACATCAACTCCAACAGGCTTTTCACAGAAAACATGCTTTCCAGCATCGACTGCCGCTTTCAACTGCATCGGTCGGAAGTAAGGCGGAGTCGCAAGAATGACGACATCGACGTCGCTGGCAACTAGATTCTTATAGCAATCTAGCCCATCAAACATGTGATCTTTATCAACGTTAAATCGGTCAGGCAACTGCTTTGAGAGTGATTTCGCACAAGACTCAATGCGATCTGGAAACGCATCGGCCAAAGCAACCACTGAAGTATTGGAATCAGCATTCGTTGCGTTCAAAACCGCTCCGGTTCCACGCCCTCCACAGCCAATCAAACCAATTTTCAATTTGTCGTTATCGCTATTGTGATACCCAAAAACCGGTTTAGGAATCATGGAAGAGCCGATAGTACCAACAGCTGCTACCTTAGCAGAAGTCGATATAAACTTGCGGCGATCTGGTTTCGAATTCGACGGCATCTTTTAACTCCGTAAAGCAATAAAATTGCAATAAAACTACTTGGTTTAATTAATAATAACTTTCAACGACACTTGATCATAACCACCTCGGATTATCCGATGCAAGTGATTCATCGAACTATAGACAGCAAAAACAAGAACCTCTCACAAACTGTTAAGTTCACTACCTCAGGTCACCAATATAAGCGAGAAATTGACGATCTAACTCAGCCAAACTCTCCCCAAATATACGCTCAAAATGAGCAATTCGCATCTCGGGCTCGTCGCTTACCAAAGCTTTCTTCTTTGACATAAACTCGAGGTATGCCACGTATTGATCTGATTTCTTATTGAATAAGAAATGATTAAACGCCCAGGCTTCAGCGTAAGCATCATCGACCGAATCCGGAGCCCGCAGACGGTCGTCCGTGGCTAACAATGTTCTCAGCGAATCACCCGGACGATTGGCAAGGTACTTTCGAAAACGATTCAACCGCAGTTCAAAAACTTTCCCCGGCACTCGCCAACCTATCTTGCTGCGAAAATCGGGCGCCTCAAAAAACATCGCAATTCCTTCGTTCAACCATAGTGGTGATTCTGCAAATCGTGTTTGCAATCCACGGTTAAACATCAGTTGATGCGTCGCCTCATGAATAATGGTCGCCACTAAAAAAGTTGAATTTGGATTTTGCAATACTCGCTCAATATTGCGACTAGTTAATGGCTGATTAGGATTCCGCTGATCTGCGGTCAAGTCATAAAGTGCAATCCTGTTTGTCTGGAGATTATAATAAGCTTCCATGGTTTGCCCGGGCCCCAGTTCTCGATCAACATACTGCTGGTATTGAGCTTTCGAGCCAAACACAATCGCGATCAATGGGTACTGCGGATCGGTCAGCTTAAACTTTTTCTTCTTTTCCCAAAATGTCTCAAACGCACGATACAAACGACTTTCGTAGAGTCCGCTAATCCAGCGGGCAAACGCAACTTCATTCTGATACGCAATGACATAGTGTTTTGTTTCGTAAATCCGAAATCCAGCGGGAAGTTCTTTCAACAATCGCTCGCCGACGGCTTTAAATGAGAGTGGCGGGCTTGGCTTTTCACTATCGACGCGTGCTTTTATTTGCTGAGGTTCGACAAACCAAATCTTGCCATCAACCTCTCGAAAATAAAGGCTATTATCCCTCGCTTCAATCAGGATCTCGCCCTCCAGCTGTACCTCTTTTCCATTAACCAATAACGTCAACGAGTCGGCTGCGGCGTTGCCACAGAAAGTCGCTACCGAAAACAACGCAATAATTATTAGCCGCCAAAGATCCATCTATTCAACCTCACCTAGAACACTACGAATATTTTCGTTCGCTCAATTTGTGACTCAAATTAACCACCCACCAACCTGTTGCAGATATCCCCACGATCACCAACACCGTGACAATCGTAATCCCCGCTGTCAATTCGTTAACGCCAGCATGTAAATCTCCAAGCATCTTCCGTGGTACGGTATCCATTCCCGCAGGACGAACAATCTGGGAAGCAGACAACTCACCAAAGCAACAGGCGAAAGTAATCATCCAACAACCTACGAGCGGTAACCAATTGGCTTTGAGCCCTAGCGATAAATACCGCGTGATTCCCCCCGCACCCTCGACACGCGCACTTTCCAAAGCGTCCTCAGGAATTTTCCGGAATACAAACCATACTACCAGCGCACCTAGCGGCCAACAAAAGATAAAATTAGCCAGCACGGGTGCGAACACGGTATAGTTGAATAACCAAACCAACCACCGGCCGTCCACGGAACTGGTCACTGAGGCAATCGCCGTGCCCAACAACGGTCCAGGCAGAGCAAAGGTGGCAGCGAGCGACAACGCAAACAACACCTGAGCCCAACCGAACCTTCGCCCCATCGCGCTGATCCATGTCGCTAAAAACAGGATCATACTCGCCGATGCAAATGCAATAATTGACGACCAGATAAATTCATCTTGATAGTCAAAACAAGCTCGTCGGATCGCTGAAAAACACTGGGCAACCGAGTATCCTTGTGTTGGCACTCCATTCACGGGCCGAACATAAAAACAGGCACGCAAAACTACATTTCCAATGGGGATCAAAAACGTAATCACAATCAAACCGATGCCTGCTAAATTCTTGGCGGGTCCACTTCGCTCGGTTCTTACTGCTTGAAATCCTCCCGCCTCGTATTCCGTTTTTGTCACCGCAAAAAACAGAACGGTCGAGAGGGCAACCAAAACGGCCATTAAACTTAGCGTCAATCCGTAACTTACACCGCCAATCCCACCATCAAAACCCGCGCCTCCAGCTGAATTTCCGCTCAGGGAATACCCCAAATAGATCTGCTCAGCCAGAGTACCAATTTGATAAAGGTCGGTAACAGCAATCTCACGCGAGCAGCCGACGACAACCCACAAAAACGCCAGCACTCCCAACGGCCACAAACGAACAATCGTAACGGTCCAAAACACGCGGAGTGAGGAAGTATCCAGCAAGGCTTGCTCTTCAAAAACGCGTCCGCCAAAACTCAAACCGACCAAAAATATAATGGCGACTTGAGATGATGCCGCTATTCCGTGAATCCAGCTTGCCGCCCACCATCCAGGAATTAGGGGAACTAGAATTTGTCCCTGCACAGAAGTCAGCCAGCCCAACTTCCCAAAGGCTGCATCCCAAGCACTGACGTGGATAAACATTGGAATGAACAAACTGGCGACCGTACCTAAAAGCACGAGGGTGGAGACCAAACCTCTCCCCATACAAACCCACGCTATTAAAACCCCTAAGGGCAGGGCGATTCCGAATGAACAAAACCCAAGCCCGAATGTCCGAATCGCTAACAACCGTTCGGTTGGCTCAGATGCAAAAATCGAAATACAAACACCAAGTAACACCGCCAAGCAAAAGATGACAGGTAGAACGCCGCGAGTCATTTTTAATTGCTGGAAATTCATGAAACTATTTTAAACTCTGGGCAATCGCTGTCACGGTGGACATTTCCGGTAGCTACCGCCTCATCTATCGGCATTCTTTTTCAGACCTTGCAAATATTCGACAACCTTCTTCCGATCTTCCGCAACCTTTTCTAAATCTAAATCCAGGTCAAGCATTCGGTCGACCATTTTCATAAAATCTGCGACCTCGGAGAATTCCTGTGAAGCAATCTGAACCGCGGTAGCACCGTCCCGATTTTTCACATCCACATCAACACCTTTCTCAACCAACAACTTCATGATATCAATCCGCCCAAGAAACGCAGCACTATGAATGACCGCATTCCCGTCCCGCGACATCGCATCAACATTGGCTTTGTTGTCAACGAGGAACTTTGCAACTTCGAGTTGCCCGCCAAGCGCTGCCATGATCAGCGGGGTCGTCCCATCACCATTGGGTTGGTCTACATTGCGCCCGTTCTTTTTCCAATCCTTCAATAAATCCATGTCGCCATTTTTAGCGGCCAGCCAAACATCCGGGCCTGTTTTTTTCGGACGACGACGACCGCCCCATCCCTCTTTAATCACCGCAGCCTCGCCTGGATCTCGCGTCCATTCTGGCATTCCATTTGCCATCTCAGCATTAATCTCGTCCCGTCTTGTCCTGATAAACGATTTAACACTCCGCGTGCTGTATCGCTTCTCCTGAGCCTCAGAAAGAAACGGAAGCACTAGTTCCTCGATTCGATCGACTTCCGCGAGCAAAGCAGTCTCATTCCAATGCTCTTCCAACAACTTCACTAGCGTCTTGCGGTAGCGTTCCCGAGAATCAGGATTTTGATAGAGTCGATGGGCAAGAATCCCCTTCGTCTTTACACAAAGTGGCAATCTGGGATCGCGATCAACCATACTAAATTTTTGAAACATACAGTCGCCCCCCCACGGAATGAAGTAGAGCTTATCATCCGAACGGTTGACATAAAAAAAGAAGTTATTGCGATTCCCTGAATACCCATCCCAAAAACCGAGTAAACTTTCTACCGCCCAAAATTGGTAGAACTCGTCCATCGCGACAAACTCTTTCATCGCAGACTCGGCGTCAAATGTGTCAAACGACTTTCCTTCAGGCAATTGCACAGCGTCGATCAATTTTTCAATCTGCTTTTGGCCATAATCTTTTTTTCCAAATTTACGATCAAAGCTTGCTCCCCAATCCTGATGAAAGTCGACGACCGTTCCCTCATAAAGCGTGCCATCTGAGTTTCCAAAACAATTTTTCACAAGCGGTTTTTTAGCCGACTCAACGTGACTGTAAACACCAAGATCATTTCCATTCAATGTAACTTTGGCGAACGCACACCGCGGGGCAGGCAATCCAGCATCACGAAAAAATGAATACCCCATGTACTGACTAAGCAGTGTTGTGTCTTGGCGATTATTATTAAGCGTCAATGTAGACAACCCGCCAATACTCGCTTTTTTATCCTTATAATCGAGTTTGATTTTGAATGAAGGGCGACTGGTGCTTTGCGAACCAATGAACCCTTTCTTTCGAAGCCCGACGTTTTTGAACTTAACCCCGTCGATGGTGATATCAGCTTTGACGTACTCATAAGGCGATTCCAACGCCCCAAACTGACGCTTCGCGCCTAACTCAGTTCGCAAATCTCGCGTTACATAACGAATGGACTTCCAGTCATCCGGATCAATATCGATCTGGATTTCTAGCACTCGATTCGTGGGGAATAATCCATCAACAGTTAATTCTTGAGCGCTCACGACGCTTGACATCATCAAGAAAACAAATGAGATAACAGAAAACAGTCGCATCGCATTCATGGCTATACATCTCTAAAAGCGTGATTTATAAAAACTCTGCTCATGATACACTACCTGTCGGCGCAGGTGCGAGTGTCCCACTCAGACTGATGCTGCAGAGTCTCGAAGCGTAGATAATGGTATCGCAATTTACGGAAAAGCAGATCGAAATTTCAAATTCGAAAATTCAAAC
>JAAEMV010000261.1 GCA_024225195.1 Planctomycetaceae bacterium
AAGTTCGTTGACGCATGAGTTTGTTGATAAAATCAGCGGGACCTCTGCATGTGTGTTGGATACTCGCAAAACGACGCCGGGTTGGAGACGGTTGGAGAAGTACGCGGTCGCTTGTGGTGGTGGCAGAAATCATCGCATGGGCCTCTATGATGCAATCATGATTAAAGACAATCACTTGGCATTCTTTCGGACGCAGGTTCGCGAGGAGGGCGAGGTGATCCCAGTCGCAATTCAGAATGCGAAAAACTGGATTGGCGAACATGCTGCCGAATTACCCAGTGGCAAAGAGACAGTCTTGCAATTGGAAGTGGATACACTTGAACAATTACGAGTTGCCTTAAAAACGGATTGCGACATCGTGTTATTGGATAATATGAGTAACGAGCAACTAAGAGAGGCGGTCGAAATCCGCAACGAAACAGCTCCGAAGATAATCTTGGAAGCTTCTGGAGGCGTCAATTTGGACTCAATCGTTAAAATCGCCAAAACTGGTGTAGAGCGAATTAGCGTTGGCGCGGTTACGCACTCGGCCACCAATTTCGACATCGGACTCGACTGGGATATTTCGCAATAGACCCGCATTTTTGTAGGTGAAGTAAGTGATTGTCTGCCTGTGCCGGGCGGTTTTGAGCCTTCTTTAATCGTTCCTGCTGGCCCGCTAATTTCCCGCGATCAGTAGCTTCCTGGACTCCTAAGTGTGCGAAAGGAACAGATAACCAATCTTCTTTGTTTATTTCAAGCTTTTAATGATTTCGGGGGATTCCCGCTTTGACATTACAGGAATGCGACCTAACTTTTAAAGAGCTTGTTTGAGCTGGGGAGCATTGAGCAAGCTTTTGGCGGTAAGGGTTGGCGGGATGCCAAAAGGGGCCTTACCGCCATTTTTATGCGCTGACTTCGATTCAGCCGTTTTCTGCAGACGTTTCTGTCTATCTAAAAAGCACGCTGGATTTTATGGATTCGTTGCCGTTGCTTTCCAGCGGGGCGTTTCTATTGCGACGATTGCCAGTCCCATTAAGCAGAAGGTAACTGAGAGAAGCAGTAGGTTTGAAAGGAATGTGATTCCCAATAGCATCGCGATTGCGATCATGCCGCCATGCTTAGGTTTGAGCAACCAAAGACACGCGCAAGCTGTTTCGGAGAGTACAATTACTCTCGAATAGAGTGTTGCAACATTCCGTAGTGACTCGGAGTCAAGTTGGTTGCGAAGCAAATTGAAAAACCAAAAATCCCGATGGCTAAAGTAGATTTCATAGATTACCTCTCCAGACCAGTAACCTGGAGTCCATTTCCCGGCTGCCCCGCCGAGAAAAATTAATGAAATGATGAGTAAACTAAACCTCTGGGATTTTTTAAGGAGTTCCTCAGGCGGTTCGTTAAGTTTCAGCGTGTACCAAACGCACCAAAGAGAAACCCAAAGGCAAGTTACGAAGGTAACATCGTTGTAGCTTCCCTGGTGAATACAAAGCCCGAACATGCAAATCAGTGTGAGGAATGCCTGGGCTCGTAAAAGCGTGACACTGCGTGTGAATAAGGCAATGATCCCGAAGGCAATCGGTGTAAGGTAAAGTCCTGCTAAGACGTAGAGGCTGGTGAAAGGGCGTGGAAAGAACGGATCGATTATTTCCAGTTGTGCGTAGCTTTGAAAAATTGGAATAAAGTAAGCATACTTCCAAATCATTGACGCAATAATTGTTAGCGTCACTACACGGTAGATCGGGAGCACGAGTGATAAATGGTCGCTTCCATAATCGCCGTTGTTATCGCCGTTCTGGAAATTTCCGACCGATCGTGAAGGTTCTTGTGTGGTGGTCTGGTTAGTCACTTAACGGCTCCAGTCGTGTGACTCCAAACTGACGTTCTGAAATTGGAGAAAGACGAAAAGCCGAGTTATGTTCAACATCTCGGTAACGCGAGCTTAAATAGTAGTACCGGGGTTCGGATTGCTGTTTGAGGATCCAGCGGGTTTTGCCAAAGGTAAATGCCCGTGTTGGAAAGTGGTTGATCTGTTCCGTTTCAATGGTCTTTAGGTTGGTCAGGTGGGTAGCCGGTAGACCGATTCGGGGGTTTGAGTTATTGCCTTTGCTGAACGCTTGATTCAATTCGCTTTGAGTAATCGGTACGGGGCTGATCCAAACCCTATTTTCGAAGTTGTACATTGAGGGAATGGGTTGCTGCATTGCCCAAATTGGAAAACTGGATGAGGCCAGATGAAACCGAGCCAAAAAAGTTTTCTGCACGGTTTGGTTTAGTGGCAGCAAGAAGATCCAGAAGGCTGCCAGGATTATTAGGGTCAATAAAGTGGCCGAAGCAAGATCGCGAGAGAACCAGATTGACTTAATGAGCGTTTTCATTGACGCGGTCCAGTATCGACAAAGACAAGGCTTTGGTTCAGAGCTTGATTTGCATCACCGTAAGTTTGGTGGGGGCGCAAAAGCTATCGGGCGGGCAGTTCGTGACATGATCAAAATTCGTCATCTTGGTTCTAAGAATCGGCATTTTTTTGCGAATCAAAGTCAGGAAAATAGCTAAAACACGCCTGAAAGCCGAAATCGGAGCAGGAATAAACAAATCAGCAGGGTGGTGCGGCAGCAGGCTTTTGAAAATATTTCTAAATTTTCCAAAGATCCGAACTGCATGGGCGAACAACCTACAACGGCGATCAGGCTCGTTAGCCAAAAGTGTTTTAGTAACGAACGCCGGTTCATCCAACAAAAGTTCAGGAGAGCGGAATATGTTTAAAAAATTGGCCATTGGGGTCGCGGGTGTAGTTGTGATTGGTGGATTGCTGTTTGGTGGGAAGTTAATCCCTTACGCAAAGACGGCGGTAACCAAGGTCAGAACAGCAGCTCAGGATCAAGTTCCTGTTGCCTATCAGTTAGATGCCGCCAAAATTCAACTGGACGAAATTGGTCCAGAAATTCATGGCATGGTTCACAAGATTTCCAAGGAACAAGTCAAAGTAAAACGGCTGGCGGCAGATCTTGAGTCTCATGAGCAAATGTTGAAGAAGAGTTATGACGAAATGATGGCACTTCGCTCGCACGTTGAATCTGGCGGTCAGGTTTACGTTGATACACGTGGAAAGGCTCATGATTTGCCACGTGTCAAGCAAGATTTAAGGCATCGTTTTACGCTCTATCAAACTGCTGAAAAAACGTTTGAGAAGAAGGGCGAGATTTTGAATCTTCGCAAGGAATCTTTGGCTGCCGCCCATGTGAAGCTGGCCGAAGCAAAATCTCAGCAACGCGAATTGGAATTGCAAATTGAGAATTTAACGGCTCGGAATCGTATGAACGAAGTCATCGCCACCGCGACTCAGATAAAGCTGGATAACAGTCAGTTGTCTAAAACACGTGAGATGTTAGACGACATTGATGCTCGGATTTCAGCAGACGAAGAGTATTACAATATCGCTCCAAAGTACTTCGGGCAGATTCCAGTAAATGATGATTCAATTACTCCAAGCTCGGATGTGCTGAACGACATGGACGCTTATTTTGATGCAAAAGAAGCAGGTAGTGGAGATGTTTCTGACGAATCATCGGAAGCTGACTTGGTGGTTAACTAGCTCGTCTTGAGTTGGATGTCTCAGCTGGTTCAATTTTTGATTAATGAAAGCGGGGCAGCAGGTTCACGAACCAGCTGTCCCGCTTTTTATTTGCGTCTTGAGCTTCTTCCGGGAGACGACCTTTGATGAAGTGGAATTCAAAAATTAAGTCTGCAGAACAGGCACTTCGAAGGGGTGACCTGGATAGGGCGGTGCGTTGCTACGAACGCGGCGAGATACGTAAGAAGAGCAAGAGACTTTCTCTGGGGCGACAACTTGCAGGCGCCTTGCTGGATCGAGCTCAGGCATCGGTGTCGACGGGGCAATTTTGCGTGGCCTGGAAGGATCTCGACGAGGTTGCGAAGCTCAATTTGCAAGAATTTGGAGAAGAGACCCGCGGAAGGAAGAATCAACTAATTGAGCTGACCATCGAATCCGCAGATGCTTCGCTCGTGCGTGGTGAACCGGTTTCCGCTTTGAGTTGCATTGAAGTTCTCGGGCGTCGTCGCGTGATGGACTGGCGGCTCGATAACATTAAAACGGTCTCCGAATGTTTAAATGCGGCAAACCGTTTCGCTGCTAAAGGTCAGTTTAAGAAATCTATTGCTGAGTTGGAGAAGGCAAAAACGGTGCGGCCAGATTTACCTTTTCTCGCAGGCAGGATTTCCGCATTAAAGAATCGGCAAAGGCAAATGAAAAGATATGTGACCGACGTTGAGGCATACGCGCTTCAATGTAAATGGGGTGACGTTAGTCAAAGTTGTAAGCAGATTCTGCATATTGCCCCAACCAACCAAGTTGCTTTCGAGGCGGGGCGGGAGTGCAGAGCACGTCTTAAGAAAAAAACCAGAAGGCAGTTGGATTCGACAACGGTGGGTTCTGCAGGAAAAAAAGTGGTTGTCGAACAGGGGGCTTCCGATAGGATAAGACCCATGGATAAACAAAGTTCTGGAAAAAAGTTTCTTCTCTGGGTTGATGGCGTCGGTGGCTATCTCGTTTGTGGCGGTCGTGTCAGCTCGTTGGGACAGGCGATCGATAGTGCAAAAGTTGATATTGGGATTCAGGGGAATTTACGCAGCCACCATGCTAATGTTGAGCGAGTCCAAGGGGGACATGTTTTAGAGCCCATCGGCAATATCTCGATCGGCGGCGTCGATTTGGATTCAAAGGTTGTTCTAAAAAATGGGCAGAAGTTGGCTTTCGAGGGTGGCGTCGAACTAGCTTATTGTCAAACACACGCTTTGAGTAAAACGGCGCGACTTGATTTCGTTTCCCGCCACCGGTCTGTGCCTTGGGCCGATGCCGTCATACTTCCCGTGACTTCAATTATCTTGGGCCCAAATCGATTGAACCATGTTTACTGCCCAACCTGGGGTGAGAACCTGATGTTGTTTGAGAGATCGGGGCAATGGTTTTGCCGATCAAAGCAGCCGATGGAGGTTGATGGTAAGTTGGTCACCAAGGAGACAGCGATTGAGCTGGATTCCCGTATCGTTGGTAACGATTTTTCTATAACACTTGAGCCTGTTTGATTTCTCGATAGCAAGGCGATGCTTGAAACGTTCTGGACTGATGGTTGGGTTTTGCTGCTCAAAGCCAAAATTGGCCAAAGCGAAGATTGGAAAGCGGTCCGTCCTTCTGAGGGGAGCCAGCTTGTGAACACAAAAATTGCCAAACCAGTGTGAAACCTAGACAAGCAGGCGGTGTTGCGGCTAGGCTAGAAAAGCAACGAAATTTAAATGTTAGCTCAAAGCAGCCAGCCGAGATGGTTGGGAGGCGCCAATGAAGTTTACTTATCCCAGCGGAGCTACTCCGCTCGAAGGATACACCATCAAACGCGGGATTGGTATCGGCGGATTTGGTGAAGTTTACTTCGCGCTTAATGACGCAGGTAAAGAGGTCGCCTTAAAAAAAATTCAACGTAATTTGGATATTGAGTTGAGGGGTGTGCGTCAGTGTTTGAACATGAAGCACGTTAACCTGATCTCGCTTTGGGATATCCGAACCACAGGTGAAGGCGAGAGCTGGGTTGTGATGGAGTATGTTCCCGGCCCGTCGTTGCGGGATGTGCTGGAAGCAAATCAAAATGGTCTGAAAGACGACGATGTTAAATCCTGGTTTGCTTCGACTGCTTCGGGGGTGTCCTATCTGCATGAGAACGGAATCGTACATCGTGATTTAAAGCCAGGTAATATTTTTTGTGATCTACATGAACAGGTCATCAAGATAGGAGACTACGGCCTGTCGAAGTATATTTCCTGTAGTCGACGTTCGGGACAAACTGAATCGGTGGGTACGTTTCACTACATGGCTCCCGAGATTGGCAAAGGCGTTTATGGTAAAGAGATAGATCTCTATGCTTTGGGGATTATCCTATTTGAGTTGACGACTGGCTTAGTGCCTTTTGATGGTGAAAGCGCTCAAGAAATCATTATGAAGCATCTGACTGCAGAGCCGGATGTGTCAGCAGTACCGATTCGTTTTCGAAAGGTAGTGGCTAAGGCGTTGCGCAAGGATCCTGAGGATCGATATCGAAGTATCTCCGAGATGGCTGCGGATCTACCGTGGCCGGACGTAGCCTGGCGGAGTGATTCGATTGTTTCGCCACACTCGATCGGCTCACTTGTCCAACCGGATTCGGCCAAGCCAAATCGGCAATCAACCAAGCCCAATCGGACAAAAACGACAGAACTGGTCGATAAGTTGCCGAAGGCAATTATTGGCGATTTTCAGCAGGCGAGCTCGAAAGAAACTGTATTTTCGGTCGCAAATCGAATGGAATCGGAGACTGCTGCGACGCTCGAGCGAAATACATCGGGCAATCCCTTGGGCGATGATCAGGGCGATGAGCCAATTGCAGCGGTGCTTCATGCGGGATTAGCGAAATTTACGTTGTGGTGGGAAACTGCTAACTTTTCTACACCGATCAAGATGGTGATGTTGATCATTGCTGGGATTGTCCTGATCCAAAACTCACAGTGGCTGTTGCCGTTGATGTTGTCCATGGGTGGTCTTTATCTTGGTTACTATTTGTTGCGATATTCGATTGCGAAAAAGCTGGGTTTGTCATCGCGCTGGCTTATGCAAATTGGACAATCGGCAGAAAGTCCGTACCTTCGTCAGTGGTTGCTGAGTCGTCCTTCGATAGACCGGTTTACCGAGTTAATCGGTTCGATGCTCATCGCCGCCTTTAGCTGTGCCGTGTTAAATCTACTCGGATTTGCAATGGTCACGGGGGTTCTTGAGGGAGGTCCCTGGGGTTCATCGATAGAGAACTGGGCGAATTACACTTGGCTGACTTTGGTGAGTGTAATGGGGTGCTGGGCGATACTGATGGTCACCAAGCGTTGGGATTGGCGACCGCAGAAATCGCGATGGCGGTATTTGGAGATGATGGGATTAGGGATGTTGCTTGGTGTGTCTGCGTTTTTTTCAGCCAGTTGGTTTTATATTGATTTGACGACCTTGTCACTCGAGACGTCTCGCCCTTTTGGTCAAGGGTGGGATTTGCTGGCTGGCTTGGGGCCGTTGGCTGCTTATATGTTTTTCTTCACTTGTTTCTTTGGGGGAATGCGTTGGTGGAGGCAATGTGACCCTGTCCGAAGGACGCGGTTAAGCATCTCTGCAATTTTACTCTGCATGGTTTGGGCGGTATTTTTGAGTTACCTTTTGTCGATTCCATTCACTGCGGTGTGTATTTGGGCCGTGGTGATCTCGTTGTCTGTGCAGTTGTCAGCGCCTTGGCTCGATACGAAAAAACGGGTGGAAATATGTGACCTTCAGAGTGTAAAGTCAGCCAACTGACGGTTTGCTTTGTGGTGGCTTTAAAACTGGATTAATTGCAATCGGAAATAATTTGACGACGATATTACTTCAAAGCGAGAATCGGCAAAAAGAATGTTCTTCGGGCAGATGGTGGTGCTCGATGAAAATCTTGGTGGTGTTTGTTGTTTTCCTCGGTTGGACATGGGCCAGTTCCGCCAGCGCGGTGGAGCCGGTCAAATCCGCAGGCAAACGCACTGGCGAGCCTCTTAGTTTGCAAGCATCTGAGCAGGTTGGAGAAGCTGTTGGTTCTGAAGGTGGGGCTGAATTGGAAACTCGTCGATTGATTCGAAATCGCATCGCTGGCTTGGCCATTGTATTTTCTGGCTTGCTGTTGCTGCTTGGTTTGTCGTTTATGTATTTGCGGTTAGACCATGCGACGCGAGGGTTTCATTCTGGGCGATTGCAATTGTTGGCTGTGTTTTTAGGATTAGCGATTGTTGGAGTCTGCTTTTTTTTCTTGAATAAGATTGTGCTTTCAAGCCCGTGATTCGTGCCGATACGTTGGTTGGGTAAGTACGTTTGAGCAATGCAGACTCTAAACGCGGAACAGGAAAAACATGTTGGAACTTATTGCAGAGGGAGCCGAGGTCGGTTCTCGTTGGCGGCGACGAATACCAGAGCGTGAGATTTTCGTAGGTCGGGCAACAGAGACCTACCGTGTTCCTTGGGATAGTCAAATCTCTCGGGTACACATATCCCTTTGCTTGGCGGGGGACAGAGTTCGTATTCAAAAGCTTAAAAGTTCTTCGAACCCGGTTTTTTACGACGGCAAGTCCGAGGAATGTTTCGAATTGGGGGCAGGCGAACATTTTGTCATTGGCAAAACTCAATTTACGATTGCAGTTGAAGAGGCATTTGCGTCGTTAGACGCGCCGGATCCAATTAGTCAAAAAACCTTTTCAGCTGATTACTTGCGGAAAGTTTCGTATCGTGATGTTGATCGCCGGATCGATGTGTTAAGCCGGTTGCCAACGGTCATTGCGACAGCCTCAGACAATGAGGATTTATTAATTCAAATCGTTAATACGCTGATGCAGGGGATTGCGTCGGCGTCGACGGTTGGACTCGTAAGGGTTCGAGATGCAGCGTCTGTCCAGACCTTCGACTCAGTGGTTGAGGCCTCTCAAACTCAACGGCTTGGAAATTCAGAGATTGAGATCATGCAATGGGATCGTCGCGATGCGAGTTCTGGCGGATTCCAGCCTAGTGAGACACTTGTCAAACAGGCGCTTGAATCAAGTGAGTCGGTTTTGCACATTTGGAGCCATGGTAAAGATGGGAAATCCAAATATACGATCGACTATGAAAATGACTGGGCTTTTGTGTCGCCGATCTCAAGTTCAGCAACGCCCGGGTGGGGAGTTTACGTTGCCGGCAAAGAGCGTGGTGATCGTGATTCCAGTTTAAGTTCTGTTTCTCAGGAATTAGATTTTCAAGGCGATCTTAAATTCTGTGAGCTGGTCGGATCTTCGCTCAGAAATTTGTTGCTCGTAAAAAAACTTGAGCGACAGGAAGCGAGTCTCCGGACATTCTTTTCTCCGGTGGTGATGAAGGCGATTTCGGTGCTCGATTCTGAGGAGGTGTTGCAGCCACGTGAGTGTGACCTGTCGGTGTTGTTTTGTGATTTGAGGGGGTTTTCAAAAACATCTGAGCAACTGTCGGATGACTTGTTGGAACTTTTGGATCGAGTTAGCGAGGCGTTGGGGATTACGACATCAAATATTTTAGATTTTGGTGGAGTGATTGGAGATTTCCACGGAGACTCCGCCATGGGTTTTTGGGGGTGGCCTATTCCCCCCAAGGGCGGCGAACAAAATGCGGTATCTGCCGTCAAAGCGGCACTGTCGATTCATTCACACGTTGATAACCACGCCCGGCTAAAGGAAGTTGGGAGTACTGATCGCGACGATCGTGGATTTCAGTTTGGAATCGGCATTGCATCGGGCGAATCCGTCGCGGGGAAGATTGGCACGCGTGATCAGGTAAAAGTTACCGCTTTTGGTCCAGTCGTTAATTTAGCCTCTCGGCTCGAAGGGATGACGAAGTGGCTCAATTCCAAAATACTTATCGATGCGGGCACGCTCGAGGCGTTAAAAGCTGATTCTAAATTCTTTGAGGAAATTTCGGTGCGCGGGATGGGGAACTTTCAGCCATTCGGAATGGAGGGTTCGTTTGACGTTTTCCAAGTCTGCGCGGCAACGGAGCTGGGGGACGAAGATTTGGTTCATTCGAAAAATCTGCTGGAGCAGTTTCGGGCGGGCGAATGGATGCGATTAGAAACCGAATTGGCTATACTAGGCGCTGAGGATTCGCTGAGAATGTTTTTAGAGAAGTTTATAGGTCAGTCTCAGGGCAAGCCTCCCGATGGTTGGTGCGGTACGATTGAGATGCAGACGAAGTGATGACAGTGCTAGGCGTTCGTTTGGGAGTCCGCCGGTTCTGCAATGAGATGTGAGTCGCCGCGAGGCATATTGGCGATGGCGTTGCAGTTGGTGGTGGGTGTGTATGAGTTTGATTTTCTTACTTCGGTTGTGAAATGGTATCTTCTGA
The DNA here is from genome assembly GCA_024225195.1 of Planctomycetaceae bacterium. Classification (GTDB taxonomy): domain Bacteria; phylum Planctomycetota; class Planctomycetia; order Pirellulales; family Pirellulaceae; genus Mariniblastus. The sequence continues at coordinate 9,926 of JAAEMV010000261.1, forward strand.
AATTCAGCTTCCTGAGAAGAATGCGAGTCTCAATACGAAGACTTCGGGAGACTTCTATTTTAAGAGTCAGCATCAAGGCGCCATCTCAAACCTTTCGGTCTTGCGAAGATCGCTGCTGTTTTGCGAAATGGCATTGGCGAGTTATCTTCCTCTTCATGATGCAAATTCAATCGCTGGAAAACTTGGATTTACGGACGGCAAGGTCATCTCTGGCGGTGCTGTTGATGTTTTTTGGTTCCAGAATGAATTTGATGCGGTGATGGTGTTTAGGGGGAAGGAGATCAGGGAGTTAAATGAAGCGATTCAACTTGGAGACTTGCCTGCAGCAATGGCAGAGACAACGGGTTGGGTAATTGATGATTTTAAACAAATGGCAGATGGGATTTGGCCTGCGGTGGAAGCAGAGTTGGAAGCGAATCAACGTCAGCTTTGGTTTTGCGGGCACTCTCTTGGAGCGGCAGCGGCAACTCTTTGTGCATCCCGTTGTGTGCTTTCGTTTATAAAATCTCAACCAGTAGAACTTCATACATTTGGATGCCCGCGAGTTGCGAGTCGACAATACCTCAAGCATGTTAAATTAAAACATTTTCGATGGGTGAATTTTGAAGATCCGGTGCCGCGGATACCCGAAATGAAATCTGGTTTCGATCACGGGGGTGTTGAAATGTGTGTTGATCGATACGGTCGCCTAAAAAGCCCTCGCGGGGTTCGGAGATTTTTGAAGCGTGTCAAAACTAGAGCGACTGAGTTAAGAAGTCCAAAATGGGATTCGATTGATCCTCATCTGGCTCCCGCTTATGTGGATGCTGTATTCGATATCGTTCGAAGTGAAGAAGCGAAAGCTGACAGTCCATGGAATTCAGCCAGTTAATTAAACGAGGGCCAAATTGGTTTGCTCGGTCCGTTGGTTGATGTCGTGCCGGCGAGGAAATTGTGATGGACCGTCATGGGGCTTGTTATACTTTTGGGTGCGTCGACTTCCTTTAATTAATCTTTTTTGAATGAGCGTACTATGTCATTGCGAGTTAGGTGCCCCGAAGGTTGCATCGTGCATGCGTCGATGACTCGCTGCGGTAAGGTCGTGAAGTGCCCTGAATGTGGCACGATGATTCGCATCCCAGAGATTTCAGATGCCCAAAGAAAGGGTGGGCGAACTGTTGAATGTCGAGCTGAGAGGTACAAACAAATCGATGGGCATGGAGCCAGTCCGGTGGCTTCGCTGCCAAAAGAGTTACCTAAAAAAGACTTGCCTCGAAAGGCTACTAATCAGTCTCGTCTACCTGTTGCCAAACCGAGACAGCATTCGTCCATTGTGCAGCACCAGGCATTCCCTGCGGTAGAAGTTGAAATTGAAGGCGAGCAAGTGGGAATAGATAGCCCGAGTTCACCTCAAGCATTCGTGAGCGGGGGGGGCGGTGATAAAACCAGGTCGAAACGTATCGGAACCGCGGGTGTCAAGGAACCGATTGTTCGTGGAAATTTAAACGTATCGCTTGGAGGTTCAACGAAAGAAAAGTCTTTCAATTCAAACGAGGGAGAGAACTGGGAAGAGCGATTAACTCGGGCCAATGCGGATCGTTTTTTTTTGGCAAAGTTATTTGCTGTCGGATTGGTTTTCGTCGCGGGGTTAAATTTGATTCCTGTTCTAACTCAATTGATTACTTGGGGAGATTTATTTCAAGTAAATGAGATTCCTAATTGGTTTTTCTTGCAGGTGTCGATCTGTCTTTTGAATTTACTGTACGCCATTTTTCTGTTTCAAATTAACGATTGGTCGGCAATGCGATCTGTCTCTGTATTAATGTTGGTCCTTGCCTTTATTTACGGGATTTGTTGTACAGGACTGTTGTTGGGGGGAAATGAAGGAAGTGTGGTGACACTGCTTGAGATTTCATCGGTTAGGATCAAGCAGGCGACCAGCGGTTTTGCGGTGATGCTATGTCTCGCGACATTAATGAGTTATTGGGCCGCGAGAGAGGCGTCTAATTGGCAAAGGGCTGAGCAGGTACTAAAACAGATTCTTCTAAAGCGAACGCACTGATGCATTGAGTTGGAATCGGAAGAGTTTGTTAAGATTAATAAGAGATTGTTGGTTGTTGTATTTTGAAAATGACAGGTCTTAACATGCGAAGAGTGATTTAAATGAGCTCATCCCTGAACAAAATAAAGTGGCTGATTTTGGTGCCAACTTTGATGGAATACGAGTTTGTTAATGATCGAATTTCCAGCGCCGAAGTGGTGGTTGAAATTTGCGGTTTTGGACCAATTATTCCAGCGGCGAAGGCAATGGAATTAATCGCTCAACATCAACCAGCTAATGTGGCCTTGGTCGGAATAGCAGGAGCGTATGCCACAGGGATTTCCATTGGGACAGCCGTGATAGGAAGTGAAGTGGCGTGTTTTGGAATTGGAGCGGGTAGCGGACGAGATTATCAAACCGCAGGTGAGATGGGGTGGATGCAATGGGGCGGCAGAGGTGAACAGGATGTGATCGGAGATGTTCTGCCCCTCGCAAATTTTGATCGCCCTCGCTGTCAAGTTCTAACCGTCTGTGCAGCAGCCAACACGAGAAGTGACGTGGATGCAAGGCAGCGCCGTTTTCCGGACGCTGCTATTGAGGAGATGGAAGGGTTTTCAGTCGCGGCAGCCGCAAAAATGTGCGGTGTTCCATTTTATTTAGTTCGTGGGATCTCTAATCGTGCAGGGGATCGTGACAAATGCAATTGGAAAATCCGTGAGGCTTTGGACGCGGCTACCAGTCTGATGATGGATTGCCTCGAACGTTGAATGCGTTCTCGTTTCATCGGGTGATTCTCAGAGTGTCTGAACATCTGTGCTATTTTATCAATGCGAATAAAGACCGGTCTTAAACGGCAACGATGATGCAAACTTCAAATAAAATTCGAATGGCCATTTCAACATGCCCAAATGATACCTTTGCGTTTCATGGGATCCTCAACGGCAAGGTTGATTTACTTGGTTTGGACTTTCAGATCGAGTTGCTGGATATACAGCAACTTAATGAAGGGCTTTTTCAAGATCGGTTCGATGTCGCGAAAGCAAGTTTTCATGCTGCCGCCATTCTTTCTGACCGAACGTTGGTTTTGCCATCGGGATCGGCGCTCGG
>JAAEMV010000262.1 GCA_024225195.1 Planctomycetaceae bacterium
ATGGGTTCGCCACTCCATGACGAATTTTGGACTGTGATGACTTTCCAAAACCAAAACACCCCACTCTGGCAGTTGCTCCGGTAAAGCTCGATCGGTTAATAAGGTCTCCATAAGGCTCCACTAGACAATCTGCCCGAATTGCAAACCAACGAAAAACCCAATTATCCAAGACGACATTCTGGTTTGCAAGTAAAATTTGCCAATCGGTGCTCCCGCCAGGCAGACCAAACTAACATAAGCAATACGATGCCATCAAAAGCAATAGAACAACCTGACCCTCAAACACTGCTAATGCCACGACGTAAGGTCACCGGCATCTCTGCAGTTCTTCTGCCCTATAACCATGATCACACTGTCGATTGGAAGGGATTCGAGTCTCTTTTACAGCGCACGCTGAACGCCGGTTTGATACCCGCTGTTAACATGGACACCGGATACGGCAATCTGATCGACGAAGCGACTCGACTAGAAGTCCTGAGACTTACACGGGCGCTGACTTCTGGCGAGCCATTTGTCGGTGGCGTTTTTGTTGGCGACTCAGCGGGAGAGCCATTCGATGCCGACCGCTATCGGAATGGCATTGGACAGGTGCAGGAAAATCAGGGGATGCCGATCTTCTTTCAATCCTACGGCCTGATCGAGCTGCCAGATGCCGAGCTCGTCTCTGCCTACCAGACTTTGGCAGGATCGTGTGATCAATTTCTGTTCTTTGAGTTGGGAAAAGTATTTGCACCCTTCGGTGAAATCTACTCGCTCGAAGTCTACGAACAACTGATGTGCATTCCCAATGCGATTGGAGCCAAACACTCCTCACTGCAACGCCTTCCCGAATGGCAACGGCTTGAGTTGCGGAATCGGGTTCGCCCCGAATTTAAGGTTTACACGGGAAACGATTTGGCCATCGACATGGTCATGTATGGAAGTGATTATTTGCTGGGCTTGAGCACCTTCGCTCCCGAAGCATTTGCAAAACGCGATGCGATGTGGGCGGCGGGCGATCCTCGTTTCTACGAATTGAATGACTTGCTTCAATACCTTGGAGCTTTTGCCTTTCGCAATCCAGCATCTGCGTACAAACATTCCGCCGCCACGTTTTTAAAAATTCGAGGCTTAATCGACAGCAGTACGACGCATCCAGAATCGTTACAGCGGCCTGAGTCGGATACCGATGTTCTCCAAACAATTGCCGCTGATCTGCAAAAATTCATGGTGGAGTGCAACTAATGGCTTACCCACGCATCGCCAGACTAAAAACACACGCCGAGTTCACCCACCATTTAAGTGAATTAAAATTAGATCTTCCTTGCGAGGAGACGTTAGAAAGCGGTGGTGATTCGTTGCTCGCCCAAACCATTGAGGTTCATGACTTCAAGATTGGAAACCGGTTCAGCATCTTGCCGATGGAGGGCTGGGATGGGACTACCGATGGCAAGCCAACAGAACTCACTCGACGTCGCTGGAAGAACTTTGGACACAGCGGGGCCAAGTTAATATGGGGCGGCGAAGCCGTCGCTGTTCGACACGATGGGAGGGCCAACCCTAACCAACTTCTCATCAACGATCTCAACCTGGCCGAAATCGAATCCCTGCGTACTGATTTGGTCGCCACGCATGAGGCTGATTTTGGTACTGCGACCGATTTGCTAATCGGATTGCAATTGACCCACTCGGGGCGCTACTCCAAACCGAATACCAAGGATCGCAGCGAACCACGAATCGCTCAACGGAATTCAGTCCTCGATGCCCGTCTTGGAATTACGGATGACTCCGTAATGTTAAGCGATGATGACCTCTCGCGATTGATCGAAGACTTCGTAACCGCAGCAACGCTATCTGAAAAAGCGGGATTTCAATTTGTTGATGTCAAACATTGCCATGGCTACCTAGGACATGAACTATTAAGCGGCGTCGATCGTCCCGGTAAATTTGGTGGTAGTTTTGAAAATCGCACACGGTTCTTGCGCGACATCGTTCAGGGAATTCGGGCCTGCACATCCGATCTGGAAATTGGCGTCCGCGTCAGCATCTTTGATTACCTGCCCTATCGACCGGGTGACAATCGCGTGGGTGTACCCGAGGCAGGAGGAGATCCGCGGCTCGCGTTTGGCAGTGACGCAACCGGCACCGGTGTTGATCTCGATGAACCGTCGAAGTTTTTAGAGTTACTCAAATCACTCGGCATTCGCATGGTCTGCACGACGGCGGGTAGTCCCTATTACAATCCACATATTCAACGTCCAGCCTACTTTCCCCCAAGCGATGGCTATCAACTCCCCGAAGATCCACTGGTCGGAGTGGCCCGGCAGATTCAGGCCACGGCAGAATTAAAGAGACAGCATCCGGAACTAGTCTTTGTCGGTTCAGGCTACAGCTACTTGCAAGAGTGGTTGCCGCATGTGGCCCAGGCAGTTGTTCGCGACGGTCAGGTCGATTCGATTGGGCTTGGGCGAATGGTGCTTTCCTATCCAGAACTCCCCGCAGACGTTTTGGCTGGAAAGGTAATGACACGAAAAAAGGTATGTCGCACCTTCAGCGATTGTACGACCGCGCCACGAAATGGAATCGTCAGCGGCTGCTTTCCGCTAGATCCTTATTACAAAACGCGTCCGGACAAAAAACTACTCGATCGTTTAAAATAGATAGCGTTTCATTCGGCGCCGTCTCAGCAAATTGCCTGAGATTACGCGCCGCCAATCGCTAAAAACTCACTCCAGCTTATACGGTTTCGATTGTTTATGATAAGAACATAGACAGCAAGAATCTCTACCATTTTCTCCTGTTGGTGTCGCTTGCTTCAAGCGACTGTCAAGTTTATCGCAAACTGGTGATTGATATTACGCCTACAAAAGCCTCAAAAAAGTCAGGGAAGACCTTAAATTTGAAGCTCTTCGATAGAAAAATGTGACCTCCACGTGTTTTCGCGGAATAAACTTCAGAGTTTAGGCATCTAACCAAATGTCCTGCCTGCGCGTCTCATATGTCTTAAACCAATCTGGTTGAGACAATAACAAATCTGGAACCACCCTTTTTTCTGGCGAGGAATCGATTTAAAGATGCTGCCACCATTGGATGAAACCCGATTTATTGAAGCGTTGACCCGCCACCAACCCGCGCTGGAAGCGTACTGCCACGCGAATCTTGCTAATCGTGAAGATGCGCGTGAGGTGCTGCAGGCAACTTGCGTCAAGTTGTGGCAGAAGTCAACCGATTGGGATCCAGATACAGAGTTTTTACCGTGGGCGTTCACCGTGGCTCGCTTCACCTTGCTTTCACATTACCGCGATCAAAAACGTGATCGTCTGGTGTTCGATGAAGACGTCATTCAAGCGATGGGAGGAGAGACGGAAAAAGCCGCCAGTGCGTTCGACGAGCGGCGGGAGGCGTTGGCGAAATGTTTGGGGAAACTCGATCAATGGCCGAGGTCTCTGTTACATGACTACTACACCACCAGCCAAAGCTTGCGAGAAATAGCAAAAGCCACCGGACGGAGTCTGAGTTCGGTAAAAATGGCCTTACTACGAATTCGCCAAAAACTAAGTGCATGTATTGAACGTGAGATGAGGACCAATCCATGATGGAAGAACGACTTCTCAACTTGCTTCAAAGAGTTCGGGATGACAGCGACGAATCTGCTCGAACCGAACTCAACGAGCTACTACGCAAACATCCCGAAGCGCGAACGATCATGTCGAGATCGCTGGTCGATGAACAGGCTTTGGTCAGTCACCTGCGCGACGAGTCAATCGTTTCTATTCTCGATGCAGAAGGAGAAGTAGTCAAAAGTCAGCCGCTGGCGAGGTCGACATGGCGTCTTCTTGCTTGGCCGCAGCAAATCGCAGCAGCTTTGGTGGCAGGTGCGATGGTTGGTTTACTGGGAGTCGGAGTGGTCTGGGCGGTGAAGTCGCCGCAATCACAGGCAAGACCGATTCAAATTGCCAACGGCGATTTCGAGACGTTTTGCGGTCCGATTGAACTTGGCTTTCCGTCTCACTTTGGCACTTGGGGTGGAAATCCTGCTGAAGTGATTGAAGAGGCTGATGGAAACCGAATGTTGCGTCTTTTAAAAACGGGAAATGTCAATGGCGAGTTCAATGACTTTGCCTCGAACTGTTCCGTATTTCAGTTGGTCGATCTATCGGCCCTTCGACAGCAATGGGAAGCAGCAGATCCCGAGACGCAAATTACTCTTAACTTCTCAGCCCGCTTTCGCCGAGAATCTGCTCCGACCGATAACGAATTGCCGAAACTCGCAGCAAGTTGTCGCATCTACCTGTTCAATCTGAAGCCAGATGCGATCGGCAAAGAGTGGCCTCAAGTAGTCAGAGAGCACGGGGTCGGATTTGGCAAAAAAGAGATCAAGTTCACGCCGAGAGCAGAACCGGCAACCATTACGGCGTCCTGCCTACTGGAATCGGATGCAACGGTTGCACTCGTCGTCGTTGCGGCGAGCACCAAATCTCGAGCGGCTCCCGTAGAATTAGGTGGCTTCTTTGTTGACGACATTCAGCTCACAGCGATCCAGCGACCGACTCTGCCAGTTCACTTTCTAAAATAACTCATTTTCCAAAGTTCAAAATGATGAAAACTAACTTA